>JAJXTK010000598.1 GCA_021783935.1 Myxococcales bacterium
CGGTCGGTGGCGCGACTCGAAGGCCGACCCGGCCGAGGCGAACACGTCGAAGCGCGCCGAGCGGCCGACCGTGAGCCCGAGCACGCGATCGCGCGCCCGCAGCGGCTCACCCGCCTCCGCGCCGCGCGGCACGACGCACACCGCGCGCCGCGCCTCGCCGGGCCTGGCCGCGAGGCCGACGAAGTAGCCGCGCGAGGAGCCGCCGCCGATCTTCCTGCCGAGGCCCCGCAGCGCGAGCCCGTGGGCGACCGCGCCGCGCGCGACCGCGAGGTCGGGGTCGGCGTACGGCAGGCGCGTCGGCGGCTGCCCGGTGATCGCCTCGACCGCCGCGAAGCAGCGATCGGCGAGCGCGCGCGCGTGGAAGACGCCGCCGTTGAGCAGCACCGCGACCGCGCCCGAGGCGCGGCGATGACGGAGCAGGAACTCGCCGACGTGGC
Organism: Myxococcales bacterium; assembly: GCA_021783935.1. Classification (GTDB taxonomy): domain Bacteria; phylum Myxococcota_A; class Polyangia; order Polyangiales; family JADJMO01; genus CAIXWQ01. The sequence goes on from JAJXTK010000598.1 coordinate 438, forward strand.
GTGTGATCGCGGGCTCCTGCGCGTAGGGGAGCCCCACCGAGACGAGCCCCGCGCGCGCGCGCCGTCGCTGCCCGGCGAGCGCCTCGCGATCGATCGCCGGGAAGAACCCCTCGATCGCGACCCACTCGAGCTCCGGCCGGCCGAGCACGGTGTGCTTGGCGCCGCCGACGAGCCGGGCGCCCCCGCCGAGCAGCGTCACGGTCGCCTCGTCGGGCCCCTCCTCGGCGAGCAGGCGCTCCTTGGCGTCGCGGCACGCGGCGACGAGCTGCGAGAAGCGCTGCGGCGGCAGGTGCTCGTGCTCGCCGACCAGGCGCGGCTCGAGTCGATGGGCGAGCGCGAGGTCGACGTTGTCGCCGCCGAGCAAGAGGTGATCGCCGACGGCGACGCGGCGCACGGCCAAGCCGCCGGGCGCGTCGGCGTCGCGCACCACCTCGATCAGCGACACGTCGGTGGTGCCACCGCCGACGTCGACGACCAGCACCTCGGCGCGATCCCCCTCCCCGCTCAGCCGCAGCAGCTCGAGCAGCCCCGCGTCGCCCGCGACGCGCGCCCAGTCGAGGAACGCGGCCTGCGGCTCCTCGAGCAGGCGCACCGCCTCGAGGGGGAGCTTCGCGCGCCGGATCGCCTCCACGGTCAGGGCGCGCGCGACCTCGTCGAAGGAGGCCGGCACCGTGAGCACGATCGCCTGCGCGGCGAGCGGCGCGTCGGGGTGCGCCGCGTCCCACGCCCGACGGACGTGCGCGAGGATCGCGGCGCCGGCGTCGACCGGCGAGAGCTTGGGCGGCGTCGCTTCCGCGTCCTCCGAGTCTCCCCAGGGCAGGATCGGCGCCGAGCGGTCGACCGCCGCGTGCGCGAGCCAGCTCTTCGACGAGGTGATCGCGCGCCCCGGGAGCTCCGCGGCCCGCGCGCGCGCGAACGCGCCGACGATCCAGCCCGCGAGGTCCGGCCCGACGGCGGACGGGTCGACGCGCTCGCGAGGATCGACCGGCAGGTAGAGCGCCGAGGGGAGCAGCGGGCGCGGCTCGACGAGCCCGGCGGCGATCTGCTGCGGGATCGGCACGATCTCGAGCGGGCCGGCGCGCCGCGCCCCGGGCTCGTCGGGCGCCGGCAGCCGCGCGGCGGCGACGACGGTGTTCGTCGTGCCGAGGTCGATCCCGACGACGTAGCGCGGCGCGGTCACGGGCTCGAAGCATACGTCAGGGCGGCGCTGGTCGCGGCGGCGCGCGGCAACTAGAACACCCCCGATGGCGCTGAAATTCCTCGTGATGGGGTGCGGAGGGCTCGGCGGGATCACCGCCGCGTCGCTGCTCGAGGCAGGGCACGACGTGCGGGCGTTCTCGACCAACGCGGCCATCGCCGACGCGGTCGCCAAACACGGCTTTCGCCTGCGCGACGACGGCGACGAGCGGAGCGTCCCGGGGCGGATCGACCGCGAGCTGCCCCCCGGCCCCTTCGACGTGGTCCTGCTCGCGACGCAGCCGCCGCAGGTCGAGGAGGCGGCGCGCACGGCCGCCAGCGCGCTCGCCGACGACGGCCTGATGGTGTGCCTGCAGAACGGCCTCTGCGAGGAGCGCGTCGCGCGCATCGTCGGCGCGCACCGGACGGTCGGCGCAGTCGTCGCGTGGGGCGCCTCCATGCCCGAGCCCGGCCTCTACGATCGCACGGCGAGCGGCGGCTTCACGCTCGGTCGGCTCGACGGCGCGCACGACGATCGGCTGCTCGCGATCGCCGCGGCGCTCGAGGCGATCGGGCCCGTCGACCTCACCGACAACCTGCGCGGCAAGCGCTGGAGCAAGCTGGCCCTCAACTGCGCCATCTCCTCGCTGGGCACGCTCGCCGGCGAGCGGCTCGGCGCGCTGATGCCGCATCGGTTCGTGCGGCGCCTCGCCCTCGAGATCATGACCGAGGCGACGCAGGTCGCGCGCCTGGAAGGGGTGCGCCTCGAGAAGGTCTCGGGCACGCTCGACCTCGACTGGATCGCGCTCACCGACGAGGAGCGGCGCGCGGGCGGCTCGCCGGGGCTGATGGCAAAGCACGCGCTGCTCTTGGCGGTGGGCCTCCGCTATCGGCGCATGCGCAGCTCGATGCTCGCGGCGATCGAGCGCGGCAAGCCGCCGGCCGTCGACTTCCTCAACGGCGAGATCGTCGAGCGCGCCGCGCGCCACGGCATCGCGGTGCCCGTGAACGCGGCCGTGCACCGCGCGGTGTGGGCGATCGCGCGCGGCGAGCGCCAGCCCAGCCTCGAGGTGCTGCGCGCGATCTTCGAGGCGACCGGCCCGCGCGGCGCGGAGGCCGACGCGTCGTGAGGCGCCCGCGCTACTTCACCGCCGCCTTGATCTTCGCGAGGGCCGACTTGCCGTAGTAGCTGCACGCCCCCTTCTTCGCGTCGGGCTGCAGCCCGAGCTCGGTGATGGCCCTCTTCACCTTCGCCGGGGGCACGCCGAGCTCGATCGCGATGTTTCCGGCGGTGAACAGCTCGGGCTTCAGGTCGGCCATGGGGGACCTCCGCTGCGCGAGCGTACACCCGCGCGAGTCGCGATAGGCTTGCCCGCGATGCACCGCGCCGCCGCACCGCGCGCCGAAGAACCGCTGGTGGCCTTTCTCCGCGGCGTGAACGTGGGCGGCAAGAACAAGCTCCCGATGCGCGAGCTCGTCCCCCTCTTCGAGGAGCTCGGGTGCACGGGCGTGCTCCCGCACATTCAGAGCGGCAACGTCGTCTTTCGCCTCGCGAAGGGACGCGACGAGCGGGGGGTCTCCGACGCGATCGCGAAGGCCATCGCGGCGCGCTTCGGCTTCGCGGCCCCGGTGATCACGAGGACCAAGAGCGAGCTTCGCGCCATCGTCGAGGCGAACCCGTTCATCGCCGAGAGGGCCGATCCGGCGACCCTCCACGTCGGCTTCTTCGCGCACGCGCCGGACGCGCGGGGCATCGCCGCGCTCGACCCGCGGCGCTCGCTCCCCGATCGCTTCGCCGTCCGCGGCCGCGAGCTCTACCTGTGCCTGCCCAACGGCGTCGCGCGCTCGAAGCTCACCAACGCGTACTTCGACGCGAAGCTCGCGACGACGACCACGATTCGCAACTGGCGCACGGTGCTCACCGTGCTCGAGATGGCCGACCGATGATCGCGCAGCTTCGCCCGGTCACGACGGTGCTCGCGACGTGCGTCGCCCTCGCCGCCTGCCACGGCCGCGACGCCGAGGCGCCCCGCACGACGGGCGCGCCGAGCGACGCCGGGCCGAGCGCGTCGGCATCGACCTCGCTCTCCGCGTCGAGTCGCGCCGCCGCCGCGCCGTCGATCTGCCCGCCGCTCCCCGCCGCCGCCGAGCGGCAGACGCGGGGCCCGTGCGTGAGCGGCAGCGACTGCGCGCTCGCGTTCGTCGGCTGCTGCATCGGCGGCGAGCACGCGGCGAAATGAGAATACGCAGCGATGGTTCGGACTGCTGTTGCCGCGTTCGCCCGCGCCGTCTGCCCGAACCCGCCAGCGATCTGCCCCAAGAGCGCCGAGGCCCTCCCGCCCGAGCTCGTCCCCTTCTGCCGCGCGGGCCAGTGCGAGGTCGTCGACGTGCCGACCGACG
>JAJXTK010000599.1 GCA_021783935.1 Myxococcales bacterium
GCTCCTCGCGCGGCTGACCGGCGAGCAGCGCCTCGGCCTCCGCGAGGCTGCCGGCCTCGACGGCCCGCTGCGCCCGCGCGAGCGCGTCACCCTCGGCCACGGCAGCGTCCGCGCCCCTCGCCTCGAGGTGCGCCACGATCACGTCGACCGACTCGGCGCGCACGATCGCGCGATCGGCGATGGCGTCGACGATCGCCCGCAGGCGCCCGGGCCGCCCCTCGCCGCGCGCGACGATGCGGGCGAGCACCGCCTCGGGGAGCGACGGCAAGGCCCGCCGCACCAGCTCGAACGCCGCGCGATCCTCGAGCGGGCGCACGTCGTACGGGGCGCCGGCCGCGCGACCGGCTCGGCGGGCGACCACGCGCGCGCCCGCCTTGCGCAGCTCCGAGAGCCGCAGATCGTGCAGCGCGGGGTCCTCGACGACGATCACGCCCGCGGCCGCGGCGAACGACTCCGCCGTCGCCTCGGCGCCGCCGAGCGCCGTCGCGAGCTCAATCGCGAGCGCCTCCTCGGCAGAGACCTCCGTGCGCGCGTCGCGCGCGCGCAGCCAGGCGACCGGCCAGCCGTGCAGCGCGAGCCGCCACGCGAGGGCCGCCATCAGCGTGCGCCCGCCGCTGCCGACCGGGCCGAGGACCGACAGCTCGCCCCCCGCGGGCAGCCCTTCGACCGCCGAGAGCAGCTCCGCGAGCGGCGCGTCGGTCGCGACGATCGTCCAGATCCCACGGCGCTTCGCGGCGTCGGCGGCGAAGCCGCACGCGGCGGCGATCGCCGAGCCGATCTCGTCGGCGCTCGGGTGGCGCGCGAGCGGATCGTGCGACGTCGCGCGCCGCTCGATCGCGCCGAGCGCCTGGAGCTGCTCGCGCGTCGCCTCCCCACGCTCGCAGCCGTCGAGCACGTCGCGCAGCGTCGCGCCGAGCGCGTACACCTCGCCGCGCACCGTGAGCGGCTGCCCCTCGAACAGCTCCGGCGGCGCATAGCGGGGCGTCAGCCCCTCGGGGCGCGCGCCGCCCGGCCCCCACGAGGTGGCGAGCCCGAGATCGACCAGCGTGGCCGAGCCGTCCGGGCGCACGATGAGGTTGGCGGGCTTCACGTCGCCGTGCAGGAGCGCCGCGCGGTGCAGCTGCGTGAGCTGCGTCGCCGCCTCGAGCAGCGCGCGCGCCGCGCCGAGCAGCGGCCCGCCCCGCTCGATGTAGCGCGCGAGGCTCTCCCCCTCGACGAGCTCGCGCACGAGGAACGGCCGCCCGTCGGCGAGCCGCCCGAAGCGCTCGACCTTCGGCAGCGACGTGCCGTGCGACGAGGAGAGATCGAGCAGCGTCGTCGCCTCGCGGACGAGCGCCGCGACCTCGCCGGCCGACGAGCCGGCGCTCGGCTCTCGCGACGACGCGTCGTGCGAGAGCGCCTTGAGCGCGAGCTGCCGGCCGTCGATGCGATCGCGCACCGTCCACACCTCGCCGCCTCCCCCCGCGCCGAGCTGGCGGACGGGCGCGTAGCGTGCGGGAAGGACGGGCTGATCCATGGGCGTTGGCACCGTCGCGCGCGCCGGGCGCGGCGAATCAGGCCGCGATCACAGGCCGTAGTCGGCGCCGATGCCGAGGAAGATGCCGGAGAAGACGTTGACGCCGAGATCGACGCGGGCGACGAACTGCTTGGTCGGCTTGATGCGCAGGCCGAGCTGCGGGCCGAACGTCGGCCAGAGCATCGGCCGGTAGCCGCCGTTGGCCCACGACGGCTCCACGTAGCCGGCCCAGCGGTTGTTGTCGGCGGCGTTGCAGTAGTTGCCGGCCCACGGGCCCGAGGTCGCGTCGCTCGGCTGGCAGGCGACGTACGAGCTCGGCTTGCCGGGGCTCGTGCCGTTCGGCGGGTGGCTCTGCGCGTGGAGGAGATCGCCCCAGACGAAGGCGATGCCGGCGGTGACGCCGTAGAGGAACTCGACCTCGTCGCCGTTGATCTTCGTCGACCAGAGGAAGTCGGCGGTCGCGTTGATCATCTGGAGCTTCGACTGGACCGTCTCCCAGGCGTAGTCGCTCTCGCTCTTCCCCTTGAAGGGGAAGGCCGACATGCCCCAGTTCTGATAGGTGAGCGCGCCGACGAGCTCGAAGCCGTCGCGCCGCTTGCTCACCTCGAGGCCGATGCCCGGGATCGAGACGACCGACGGCCCGCCGTCGACGAACATGTTGAGCAGGAACTGCGGCAAGAGCGTGTGCCGGTAGCGCAGGCCGATGAAGTAGTAGTCCTTCCCCTCCTCCTCGTGCGCCGAGTTGGGGCTCAGCGAGGCCCCCTCCTTCTTCTTCGGCTTGGCGTCCTTGTCCGCGTCGGCGTCAGCGTCCTTGGCGTCGTCGTCGGGCTTCTTGGCGGCGTCGGCGTCGTCGTCGTCCGCACCCTTCTTCTTCGACCCCTTGGCGTCGGCGGCGTCCGCGCCCTTCTTCTTCGACCCCTTGGCGTCGGCGTCGCTCGCCGCGTCGGCCTCCGCGTCGGCGTCCTTCTTGGGGGCCGCGCGCGCCGAGGCGTCGGCGACCGCGAGCAGCGCGAGCGATCCGGCGGCGAGACCAAGCAGTCGGCGAACGAGCAGGCTGGACATTGGAGGACCTCGGAAAGCGAAGGCGGAAGTGCCGGAGTGAGCCTACACGAGTGCCAGCCGAGGCCGTACGAGCCGCCGTGGCCCCGACGGAGTTTTGTGCTGGCGCAGCATGGCGCGACGCTCCGTGGACGCGGGCGAGGTTCGAAATGGCACGAGGGGAGGCGGTCCGCGCTCCCCTCGTGGCTGTCGCGAGGCTGCCGGCCCCTCGCGCTCCCCCAGCTGATCGACCGCGCGAGCTCAGTTCGCGACCGCGTCGAAGATCGCGCTGAACTGGAAGTCGCTGCTCTCGGCCAGGCTGAAGTCGGCGTAGCTGCCGGAGCCCGCCTGGTCGCGCTGGATCGCCCAGAACGAGAGCAGGCCGACGCCGTTGGCCTTCGCGAAGGTCGCGACGGTCTGCGCGTTCGCGAGCGTGAAGACCTCGCCGGTGTCGTTCTGGCCGATCATCGGCGTGATGCCGATCATCGACCACGCGGCGGCGGACGTGGTGCCCGGGATCAGGCTCAGGATCTGCGTGTGCGCCCCGTTCGCCGAGCTCAGCGACGCGGCGCCCATGTTCGACTGGCCGCCGTAGTCCATGGTCATCAGGTTGATGTGCGAGATGGCGACGCCCGCGCTGATCGCGGCCTTCAACGTGCCGTTCACCGAGCTGCCGATGCCGTTCAGGTCGGCGGGCACCGTGAAGGCCACCTGGATCCCGCGGCTCTTCTGGACGGCGGCGAGCGCCTGCGCGCGCAGCGTGTTGACGGCGCCGGTCTCGGCCTGCGACTGCTCGACGTCGAAGTCGAGGTCGGTGATGCCGGTCTGATCGACGAAGGCCTCGAGCGTCGCCTGCATCGCCGCCGCGTTCGAGCAGGTGTTCTCGAGGTAGGTGCCGCTCGCGCCGCCGAACGACGCCTTCACGTGGCCGCCTGCCGCGACGAACGCCTTCACGTCCGCGAGGTTGTCCTGCACGTCGGTGGTGGTCTGGCAGTTGCCGCTGCCGAGCACGAAGGCGAGCGTCGCGTCCTTCACGCCCGACTTGTTCTTCATGTCGACGAGCGAAGTGAACGCATAGCCCGACGCGCCCCAGCCCCACGTGTAGAAGTAGGGGGCGAACTCGGTGGCCGACGTGGTGGTCGGCGGCGTCGGCGGCGCGGGCGCGGGCGCGGTCGAAGTGGGCGCGGGGGCCGTCGCGGTCGTCGTCGGCGCGGGGGCGGGCGCCGTCGAAGTGGGCGCGGGCGCCGTCGCCGTCGAAGTCGGCGCGGGGGCGGGCGCCGTCGAAGTGGGCGCGGGGGCCGTCGCCGTCGAAGTCGGCGCAGGAGCGGGCGCGGTCGAAGTGGGCGCGGGGGCCGTCGCGGTCGACGTCGGCGCGGGAGCGGGCGCGGTCGAGGCGGGCGCGGCGGCCGTCGCCGTCGAAATCGGCGACGCGGCCG
>JAJXTK010000600.1 GCA_021783935.1 Myxococcales bacterium
AAGCCGGCGCTGACGCCTCGATGCGCGTCGTGGCGAACGACAGCTCGATGGGCGCCCGAAGTCGTCGATCGGGAGACGCAGCCGACGTCGGCAACACGCGTCGAGCGTCGCGCCGCGTAGGACGCCGACGGCGGACGGAGCGTCGCGGGTGGTCGCTGGAGGCTCGAGCGACCGTGTCGTCCGCGGACGACGTGGTACGGTGCGCGATGCTCCAAGAAACCTGTGGGGTCTGCATGGGCGACGGGCGGATCTCCAACGCCTTCGGCGGCGACCTGAAGACCTGCCCGAGCTGTCACGGATCGGGCCGGCGCTCCGACGAGGGCGGCTATCGCGACGTCACGAAGACCAAGCCGTCGCACCACCAGAAGCCAGGCGCCGCCGCGGCCAAGCAGACGTGGCCGACCACGGCCGAGGGGATCGAGCTCGCGAAGGAAGTGCGCGACAGCGGGCTCGTGTCCGCCGACGTGAAGTCGCGGCTCATCCAGGAGATCATGGATCATGAGACGAGCCACGGGCGGTGCACCACGACCTTCCTGAAGAAGGTGCGAAAGCAGGTGCGAGTGCCGGCGCCGGCCAAATGATTCCTTGCGCGGCGCCGCGAACGCGCTAAAGACAGCCCCGCTGCGACGTCATCGGCATTCGGCAACGCACGCGCTCTCTTTCGAGGCCGCGGATCGGGTCGGGCTCCTCAGACACTCGTGGCCGGCGGGCACGTTTCCCGTGCCGCCGGGCCCTTCGCCCGAATCAGGTTCGTCGGTCGACACGGCTTCCCTCTCGCGCAGGCGCGCTCGCTCCTGCGCCCCGAGCCTCGGAAAGAGTTCCCCATGAGCACGCGTCTTTACGTCGGCAATCTCGCGTTCAGCACCGACAAAGCCTCTCTGCAGGAGGCCTTCTCGGCCAACGGTCGCGAGGTCACCGACGTCCACGTCGTCACCGATCGCGATTCCGGTCAGTCGCGCGGCTTCGGGTTCGTCACCATGGCGACCGAGGCGATGGCCCGGACGGCGATGACCGAGATGAACGGCCTCATCCTCGACGGCCGTCCGCTGCGCGTGAACGAGGCCGAGGAGCGCGCGCCGCGCACGGGCGGTGGCGGCTTCGGCGGCGGCGGTGGCGGTGGCGGTGGCGGCAGCGGCCGCACCCGTCGCGATCGTTACTGAGCGCGATCGGCGTCGAGCGCGCGGTGGGCTCCGGCTCGCCGCGCGCGCTCGTCGTGCGTGCGCACGCGATCGAGTAGAAGGGGTGATCCGCGCGCGGGACTGCGCCCTGGGGGCGCGACGGTCCCTCGCCCGCAGACCCCCGAGAGCGACCTCATTCGTAGCGTTGCGTCTCGTCCGCCCCGAACAACCGGTGGGCTTGCTGCGCAGCCGCTGCGGCGTCGAGACCGCCTGCACCGGCCGCCGCGTCGAGCTGGCCCCGCAGCACGCTCGCGCGCTCGATGACGCTGCGTCTCAACTCGGGGATCATCGATTCCTCCTCGTCGCGCGGTCGTCTCGGTCCTTCACGTCGGCGCAGCCTACTCCTACGACGTGGTCCGGACGGTGCGTACGAGCTCGCGAAGCGTCTCCTCGGACCGCAGCGCGCTCCGCTGCGAGACCACGGCCGAGCGCTCGTTCTCCCTCCACGCGAGGGCGCGGGTCCAACGCGTCCACCCGTGGGCGTGAGCGCGTCCTCGAGCTCCGAGGGCGAGGTGAAGCCGTGGAGCTCTCGCTGCCGGACTCGAGAGGGCCCCGCGCTCGGAGCGCCCAGCGTGTCCTCGCGCCGGCCCCCATGCCGCGCGACGAGGCCCGCCTTACGAAGGCGCGTGCGAGGCAAACGGACGAAGTCGTGCCTGTTGCGCGAGCCGCCAGGGTCGCTCGACCGGCGGAGCGCGCGATGCTCTCCCGGCTCCGCGAGGCGCGCTCTGCCGCAGCCGCTGAAGCTCGCCGCCGAGAACGCCCGGCAATGGCAGCTCGCAACACTTCACGACGCACTGACGCCGAGCGACGCGGCGCACGACGCCGCCCTTGCCGCTCCTGGCACCGTCCGCTTCGATGACGACGCTGTGCGCGTGATTCTCGACTTGTCACTTGCGCCGACGCCGCACGCGCGACGCGAGCCGTGGCAGCTGCGCGAAGCAAGCTGGGAGCCCCGCAGGGGGCTTGAGCCACGAGACCCCGGTTTCAACCGGGGGTCGAAGGACGGCGGCGCGGGGAGCGCGTGAACGGATACGGTTCGAGACGGTCGTCGTCGCGATTCGACGCGTCGTGATCCGCTGGCTGCCGCGCTGTCCGTGTTGTCGACGACCGCACGTACCCAACCCCGGTTGAAACCGGGGGTCGAAGGACGTCGCCGCGACGAATCGACACAGTAGTACTTGCCCCCGGCCCGATCCCCTCGGCGAGCAGACCTTCGGCCGCGCGAGCTTCTCCGAGCTCTACGCGGTCTTCTCGGTGCCGCGCCTCCTGATGGTCATGGGCCGAGAGGAAGTCGCTTCCGACGACGCGCAGGCGGAAGGCAAGTGCCGGCGTCCGCAGCGGATTCCATGGCCTCAGTAGCCGTAATGACCTATTTATGCGCAGCGCGACAAGGACGAACGCGGAGTCTCTCTGGCACGCGCATCCATCTCACTCCCGTAGACTGCCAGGATGAGGTTCATCAAGTTCTTACCGCTCGATGTGCGCGCGGGATGCGTGCTTGTCACCGTGTTGATGCTCGCAGAGTGCACCCCTCCGCAGCAGCCCGATGCGTCTGCCACGACTGCGAGCACATGCCCCGTCTATCCAACCGACCCCGAGACCTACTGCCCCGGCCCGCCTCGCGCAGGCTGCGTGGTCCTGTCGGCCGACCCGAACAACTGCGGCGCCTGCGGTCACGTCTGCCCCACGGGCCCCGGCTTTGGCTGCTGGCATGGCCACTGTGCGCCCCCCTGCACGCCCCTCGCAAACCTCTGTCTCGATTCCGCAACCGACGCGTACACCTGCCCGGATCTCACCACCGACGTTGCCCATTGCGGCGCGTGCAGCAACGTCTGCCCAGCGGGGGACACCTGCCGCGTCGGCCACTGCCACGCTCCCACCGACCCGTACTGGCGCGCTACGATGACGCCCACGGGGGCATGGTTCGACGCTTGTAGCGCTCCCGGTGCGCAGACCGTGCTGTCGTCTGCCACCACGGGTTCGGCCACGGTACCGCTACCCTTTGCCTTCCCGTTTTGGGGTGTACTACAGCCCGCGGGTACCACCGTCACGGTGGGGCCACGAGGAGATGTCGCGATTTCCGGGGGTCTGGTCGAAGCGCTGTACAGCGGCGGACTGGGTACCCGCAGCACGGGGGTATGCATCGCGACCTTCGGCACTGCTCCACAGCGCGAGCTCGTGGTGGAATGGAGCGACGCCAACTACTTCTGGGACAGCACCGGGATCTACCATCTTACCTTTGAGACGATACTGTCCGAAGGCAGCGGTACGGTGGACTTCGTCTACGACACACTGACAGAGGAAGGTGCGACGTTCACTCCGACAACGGGAGTGTCCACGGCCGACGGCTCCGACGCGTTGATCCTCTGTCGTAGCGCGCTCGACGGCGGACGCGTTGCCACTACCTGCCCCCAGCAAGGGATGCGTATCCATCTCACCCCAACGCCATGACCCACGACGCCCACGCACCATGGAACGCGCTCGACCTTCTGTCGCCGGACGGCCTCCTGGTGCTTCGAACCCGGGGTCGTGACGATTCGTGGCGGCGTCGTTCGCCACGTGCCGAGCCGCACGAGTGCAAGGCGGAAATCGTTCGCGAGATCTATCGCCTCGATGTCACGCACGGCGGCGCGAAGGCCGTCGCGCGGACGCCAAATCAGCGTGGCCTCCGTTGTCGGACGTCGGGTGTGGTTCTCCTGCTGAGCGAGTGGTCGCGTTCTAACAGCCCCCATCCCCAGCCCTTCCCCCGCGGTGCGGGGGAAGGGAGCGGGAGGCGGCGGCGCAGTACGATCGAAGCGTGTCGAG
>JAJXTK010000601.1 GCA_021783935.1 Myxococcales bacterium
GCGCTGTTCGTCCTCGACGAGCCGACGGTCGGCCTGCACCCGAGCGACGTCCCGCCGCTCGTCGTCGCCCTGAAGAAGCTCGCCGCCGCGGGCAACGCGGTCGTCGTGATCGAGCACGATCCGGGCGTGATCGCGGCCTGCGATCGCGTCGTCGAGATCGGCCCCGGCGCGGGCCCCGAGGGGGGCCGCGTGCTCTTCGACGGCGCCCCTTCGGCGCTCGCGGCGCGAACCGATCTGCCGACCGGCCCTGCGCTCGCCGGCGATCGCACCGGGCTTCCCGCCTCGCGCGGTCGCACGCCGCGGGGCGCCCTCGTCGTGCGCGGCGCGCGGGCGAACAACCTCGCGAACGTCGAGGTGCACTTTCCGCTCGGCGTGCTCTGCGCGGTCACCGGCCCCTCGGGGAGCGGCAAGTCGACGCTTGCCTCCGACGTGCTCGCCCGCGCCGCCGCGCGCGCCACCGGCGACGCGAGCTTCGATCTTCCGCTCGAGCACGACGGCGTCGACGGCCTCGCCGCGGTGACGCGCGTCGTGCACGTCGATCAGGCGCCCCTCGGCCGCACCTCGCGCGGCAACGCGGCGACGTACACCAAGGCTTGGGACTCGGTGCGCGAGCTCTTCTCGAAGGAGGGCGCGCGCAAGGACGGCGCGCCGGTGCCGCCGCCGTCGCACTTCTCGTTCAACACCGAGGGGGGGCGCTGCGAGGCGTGCTCGGGCGAGGGGTTCGAGACCGTCGAGATGCAGTTCCTCGCCGACGTCTCGATCCGCTGCCCGGTGTGCAAGGGGAGGCGCTTCAAGGACGACGTGCTCGCGGTCGAGCTCGGGGGCCGCTCGATCGCCGATCTGCTCGAGACGACGGTCGACGAGGCGCTCGCGTGGGCACGCGCGCTCGACCAGACGGCGCGCTACTCGCCGCACTACGCGAAGCTCGCGCGCGCGCTCGCGCCGGTCGCGCGCGTCGGGCTCGGCTATCTGCCGCTCGGCCAGCCGCTCTCGACGCTCTCGGGGGGCGAGGCGCAGCGCCTGAAGCTCGCGCGCGCACTCGTCGAGGTCGCGGCCGCGAAGCCCTCGGAGGCCGAGGGCGTGCTCGTGATCGTCGACGAGCCGAGCGCGGGGCTCCATCGCGTCGACGTCGCGCGGGTGGTGGAGGCGCTGCAGGCGCTGGTCGACGGCGGGGCGAGCGTGATCGCGGTCGAGCACGATCTCGATCTCGTCGCGGCGGCCGATCACGTGATCGATCTCGGTCCCGGCGGCGGCAGCGAGGGCGGACGCGTCGTCGCGATCGGGGGGCCCGACGTGATCGCGAAGAGCGACACGCGCACGGGCCTCGCGCTGCGCGCGCACCTGTCGCCGCGAGGCGCGCCGAAGGTCGAGCACGCCCCCGCGCTCGTCCGCGAGGCCACCGTCGACGCGATCGAGGTCAAGCACGCCAAGGAGCACAACCTGCACGACGTCTCGCTCGCCATCCCGCGCGGCGAGCTCGTCGTGGTCACGGGCCCCTCGGGCAGCGGCAAGTCGACCCTCGCCTTCGACGTCGTCTACGCCGAGGGGCAGCGCCGCTTCCTCGAGACGCTGAGCCCCTACGCGCGCCAGTTCTTGCCGACGCTGCCGCGCCCCGACGTCGAGTCGGTCTTGGGCGTGCCGCCGTCGATCGCCCTCGAGCAGCGCACCACGCGCGGCGGCCGCACCTCCACGGTCGCGACGGTGACCGAGGTCGCGCACTACCTCCGCCTGCTCTACGCCAAGGTCGGCACGCCGCACTGCCCCCGCTGCGACGCGCCGATCGTCGCCGGGGTGCCGTCGCAGATCGCCGCGCGCGTCGCCGTGCTCGCCAAGCAGGCCAAGTCGATCGTGATCTACGCGCCCGCGATCAAGGCGCGCAAGGGGACGCACCTCGACGTCTTCACCCTCGCCGCGCGCGCCGGCTACACGCTCGCGCGCGTCGACGGCGAGCTCTGTGAGGTCGATCCGCCGCCGAAGCTCCAGAAGAGCCGCGAGCACACCATCGAGCTGGTCGCCGCCACCAAGGCGTCGGAGGCGACCGAGGCCCGCATCGCGGACGCGCTCGCGCGAGGCGGCGGAGAGATCCGGGTCGCGATCGCGGGCAAGGGCAAATCCAAGCCCGAAGAGCTCGTCTTCTCGTCGCGGCGCGCGTGCCCCTCGTGCGGCGTCGGCGTCCCCGAGCTCGATCCCCGCTGGTTCTCGTTCAACACGGCGCAGGGGCGCTGCGAGGCGTGCGAGGGGGCCGGCTTCACCTTCGACGAAGAGACCGGCCAGCCGCTCGCCGCGTGCAAGGCGTGCGAGGGGACGCGGCTCGGACCCATCCCGCGGCGCGTGCTCCTCGACGGCGAGAGCTACCCCGCGCTCACCGGCCGCGCCGTCGACGACGCGCTCGCGCGCCTCTCGGGCATCGAGGCGGCGCTGCGCAGGGACGACGTCGGCTGGCGGCTCGGCGAGGCGCCGCTCGCGGAGCTGCGCCGCCGCCTCGAGTTCCTCGCGCGCGTGGGGCTCCACTACCTCTCGCTCGATCGCCCGGCGGGCACGCTCTCGGGCGGCGAGATGCAGCGGCTGCGGCTCGCGGCGCAGCTCGGCTCGGGGCTCACCGGCGCGCTCTACGTCCTCGACGAGCCGACGATCGGCCTGCACCCGCGCGACACGCGGCGCCTCATCGGCAACCTGCGCGACCTCGTCGACACGGGCTCGAGCGTGATGGTCGTCGAGCACGACGCCGACGTGATCCGCGCCGCCGATTGGCTCATCGACCTCGGCCCCGGCGGCGGCCGCGAAGGAGGGCGCGTGATCGCCTCGGGGGCCCCCGCGCACGTGCTCTCGCACGCCGAGTCGCCCACGGCGCACGCGCTCGCCCGCGCCGCGCCGACGCCCGAGCCTCGCTCCGTCGAGGACGCGCGGTGGATCGAGCTGCGCGGGACGCGCGGTCACAACCTGCGCGACGTCGACCTGCGCGTGCCGGTCGGTCGGCTGACGGTCGTGGCGGGGGTGTCGGGGAGCGGCAAGTCGACGCTCGTGCGGCAGGTCTTCTACCCGGCGCTGCGCCGCGCGCTGAGCCTCGAGGCGCCCGCGCCGCTGCCGTTCCGATCGCTCGTCGGCCACAAGCACGTCGCGCGCGCGCTCGCCGTCGATCAAGCGCCGATCGGCCGCACGCCGCGCTCGGTGCCGGCGACCTTCCTCGGCATCTTCGACCCGATTCGCAAGCTCTTCGCGCAGGCGAGCGACGCGCAGGTGCGCGGCTACGGGCCGACGCGCTTCTCGTTCAACAGCGCGCAAGGCGGCCGCTGCCCTGCGTGCGAAGGGGGCGGCGTGGTCGTGAGCGAGATGAGCTTCTTGCCCGACGTCGTCTCGCCGTGCGAGGCGTGCGGCGGCCTGCGCTACGAGCCGGGCACGCTCGACGTGAAGTTCCTGGGTCGCTCGATCGGCGAGGTGCTCCTCGCGACCGCGCACGACGCGGCCGAGCTCTTCGCGGCGCACCCGAAGATCGCGCGTCCGCTGCGCATCCTCGACGATCTCGGCGTCGGCTACCTCGCGCTCGGACAAGGCTCGAACACGCTCTCTGGGGGCGAGGCGCAGCGCCTCAAGCTCGCGGCGGAGCTCTGCGAGACGGCGCGCCACCAGCCCACCCTCTACGTCCTCGACGAGCCGACGACAGGGCTGCACCTCTCGGACGTCCGCAAGCTGCTCGCCGTCACCCGGCGCCTCCTCGAGCGTGGCGACACGCTGGTCGTGATCGAGCACCACCCCGAGGTGATCGCGGCCGCCGACTGGGTCGTCGAGCTCGGCCCCGAGGGCGGCAGCGCGGGCGGGCGCGTCGTCGCCGAGGGGTCACCGGTCGCGGTGGCGAAGAAGAAGACGCCGACGGGGGCGGTGTTGCGCGAGACGATCGGGTGATCTACGTAAAGACGTCGAAGGAGCGGCCGCCGCCCGTTGGGTGTGGTTCTCCTGCTGAGCGAGTGGTCGCGTTCTAACAGCC
>JAJXTK010000037.1 GCA_021783935.1 Myxococcales bacterium
GCGATCACGTGACGGTCGGCGCGGCGCGACGGCGACTGCGAGGCGTCGGGCGACGGGCGTGGCCTCACACCTCACACGAGCCCGATCTCGTCCGCTGTTCTTGACTGGTAGGCGGTTGACAAGCGCACGTACCGGCGCGGGCAGGTCTCGTGAGCGAATCCGGCCGGGCGAGCTCGTCGATCGGGAACGCCGGCCGAGCAGCCGCTCCCCGCACGAGAGGTCGGCCTCGTCTCGCGTGCTCCCCGTGCAGCGCCCCGCGAGGAGGGGCTTCGGAACGGGCCGCAGACCTCGTCGCTCCCCTCGCCCCGAACGCTTGTCGTTCGACGTGTCCCGATCGGCGGCTCGATCTTCCTCGATGCCGCGCAGCGGCTGCTGCGGCTCCTCGTGCAACCTGATCACAACCTGAACGCCGCGCGCCTCGCGCCGGCGCTCGCGGAGTAGCGTCGTGACGGCGAAGGCACGTGCAGTTCGGATGCGTCAGCACTCGGCGGCCCGCCCTGCGAACACGCAGGACGGAGCGCCACCCGACGAGGCGGCGCAGCGCGAACTCTCCGCTATGCTCGCGATCGCGGACGCGCTGGCATCCCTTGCAGCGGACCTCTGGTTCGCAGGCAAGCTCGATCGGCTTCCCCGCGAAGAGGAGCTGGGCGATGACGAGTGAGGGGAACCTTCCGGTCGCGATCTACGCGCGGTACTCGACGGAGCGACAGGACGCGCGTTCGATCGACGATCAGTTGCGTCGGTGTCGCGTGTACGCGGAGAGCCACGCGTACCGCGTCGTGGCCGAGTACAAGGACGCCGCGATCTCGGGCGCGCACGTGGAGCGCGCGGACATGCAGCGACTTCTCGCTGCGGCGCGCATGAAGGGGGGCGCTCCGTTTCGCGCGATCCTGGTCGACGATCTGTCGCGACTGTCGCGCGACCTCGGCAACACGTGGCAGATCGTCTTCCACGATCTCGCCTCGGCGGACGTGAAGGTGGTCGACGTCACGACGGGCATGGCCTCGGACGGCGCTGGCGCGCGCCTCACGTTCGGCGCGATGGCGCTCGTGAACGACACGTTCTTGCAGCTCGTGCGAACGGAGACCCACCGAGGGCTCGAGGGGCGTGCGCTCGGTGGCTTCTCGACCGGCGGCCGCTGCTACGGCTACTCGACGGTGCAGGAGGAGAACCCGCCCGATCTCGAGCATCCGCGCAAGCAGTCTGTGATCGAGCCCGTCGAGGCAGCACTGGTCCGTCGCGTGTTCCGGCTCTTCGCTGACGGGACCGCGCTGAAGAAGATCGCCTCGATCTTGAACGAGGACGGGATCGCTGCGCCTCATGACGGCGGTCGTGGAAACAAGGACGGCCGCGGCTGGGGGCACACGACGATCCGCGCGATGCTTCGCAACGAGCGCTACCTCGGCCGCTTCACCTGGAACCAGTCGAAGTGGGTGCGCGTTCCTGGACGCAAGAGTCGACGCCAGGTGAAGCGTCCCGAATCGGAGTGGGTCACGACCGAGCATCCCGCGCTCGCGATCGTGCCGCTCGAACTCTGGGAGGAGGCGCAGGCGCGCTTCCGGCGCGTCTACGCGACCGCCCGAGGCCGTCCCGCCGGCACCGGGCGGCACGTGCACCTCGTGTCGGGGCTGATGCGCTGCGGGGTGTGCGGGGGCAGCATGACCGTCGTCGGCCGGAAGGAGAAGGCGGGCGTTTCGTACGCGCGCTTCGGCTGCACGGCCCACTACTCCCGCGGCGCCTCGATCTGCGCGAACGGCCTCTCCATCTCGGAGAAGAAGGCATCTCGCACGCTCGTGGACGCGCTCAAGGAGAAGCTCGATCGGCCCGAGGTCGTCGAGACGTTCATCGCGTCGTTCAAGCAGCGCACCTCGGAGCTCAACCGCGAGAACGGTGCTGGTGCGGACGACGCTGAGCGACGGGTGCGCGACTGCGAGCGTCGCATCGCGAACCTAACCGAGTCGCTCGCCAAGCTCGGCTGGTCGGATGCGCTGGCAGCGAAGCTGCGCGACGAGGAGACCCAGCTCGGTCGTCTTCGTTCCGAACGCTCCGCTGCGTCGAAGGACGCGCCGCGCGCCGTGCCGCACCCGACCGCGATCGCGGCCTACCTGAAGGACCTGCTCGCCTTGCTCGAGGCAGATCCCACTCGAGGCCGCGAGACTCTCGCGAGGTTCGTCGCGCCGCTGGTGATGACGCCAGAAACCGAAGGCCCCGCCCGCCGTTATCGGGCGACCGGGGCCTTCAACCTCTCGTATTTCCTGAACGCTGCCGCTCTCGGAAGTCGGTCAGGAAAGTCTGGTTGCGCGGGGAGGAATTGAACCTCCGACCTTCGGGTTATGAGGACCCCGCGCCAACCCCGGTGAGCCCGGGGGCCTTGTCTTTACCAAGGATAAGGTGGGGCCGACCCCTGTCAACCTTGTCGAGCAAGGGAAGCCGCGGGAGCCTTTGGCCACAACGATGGCCACACGGCGCGCCCGGCGGAAGCCCCCGACGTCAGATGAGATCGCTTGGCTCGTGCGAGAAGTCTGCCACGCCGCTGCGATCGTCGAGCGCGGCGATACGGGCGTGCAGCACTCGACGGGGCGTGAGTTGGCAGGGCAACTCCTTGCCGATCTCGTTCAACGGCTGCGCGAGAGCTCCCGTCGCGATGTCATCGGAAGGGAGGGGCGCGATCACATCCGGCGCGAGGATCTTCCTTGGGAGGCACTCTACAACGGAATCGAGGCAGCGCTGCGCGGGCTCGAACAAGTGGCTCGCGAGTGCGGCGACAAGCCGGGCCCTGCCCAGCGAAGCAGCCTCGAACGTGAGGAGCGAACCGCGCTGGGCACCATCAACAAGTTGCTCGCCTGGGAAGGTGGGAGCCTCTCTGCCGGCGCGATGCAGACTCTCGCCGACAAGATGACTTCTCGGTCGGCCAAGATGCGCTCTGCGTACGGCAGTGTGGCCACGCTTCGCGGCCTCATGAAGCGAGCGGGAGGCCCGGCCGAGACGGCGAGGCTCCTCGTGGCGCGCGCCTCGGGCATCTCGTCGGGGCATCTCGGGGCGGCCCGACGCTACGTGCGACGCCAAGAACTCGGGCAGGTGTCGCTCGTCGCGTCCCTCGTCGGGGGAGTCGATCGAGCGGATGCGGCGATCTACGCACTTCACGCGTTCGGGATTCCCCGAGAGGTCATCGAAAGCAAGCTCGCTCCCGCTATTGAGGAGTGGTGGCGCCCCGCGATGGCTACCGAAAGAGCTTCACCCGAGCCGTCGCCATCCCGCTGACCATCGCGAGGCCGACCGACCTTCGCGCTTGACTCAGCGGGCGTTGGGGACTTCCGCGCGGAGCGCCGCCTCGATCTCGTCGGCGCGACGCTTCTCGTCGTCGGTTAGGTGCGTAAGTTTTCGCGCGTCCCGCAACGCGTCGTGTCCAAGCCGCGCGGTCCTCGCACGCTCCCCCTGCTGCGCGTCCGAATGGGAGCGCAGGCGATCGACTTGGAGTTGCGCCAAGCGCAGGAACTCGTGGGCTTCGTCAAGCATGGTCCTGCCTCGTGTAACCACGCGGTGCGCGCTGTCAAAACCACGTTCGCTACGCCGCGCACGCCATCGCGTGAATCTGAGCGACGCCGAACGGCGTCCCCTTGCGCGACCGGAGCCCCTTCGCGTCGAGCGCCGCGGCGATCGATCGCACCGTTAGACCGGCGGCCCGAAGCGCCCGTGCCTCAGCGACGATCGCCTGCTCGGCCTCGCTCGCGACGAGCGAGCGTCCGTCCTCCGCGAGCGCGAACCCGAACGGCACGGTTCCCACGCGCTCGCCCTTCGCGCTCTTCGCTGCGAGCGCGGCCTTCGTGCGGCTTCGGATGAGCGCGCGCTCGTACTGCGCGAAGACGTCGACGATGCCCGACATGAGCGCCCCCTCCGGGCCCGCCGCGTCGCTCGCGCCGTCCGCCGTGCGGAGCGTCGCGCCGGCCGCCTTCGCGGCGCGCTCGACCATCGCGGCGATCACGACGTCGCGGGCGATGCGATCGCGCTTCGCGGCGACGAGCACGCCCGCGCGACGGTCGCGGAGCGCGGCGAGGGCGCCGAGCAAGCCGGGGCGCTCGTCCAGCGTCGTCGCGCCGCTAACGCCGTGATCCTCGAACCACGCGGCGACCGTCACGCCCTGCGCGGCGGCCCAGCGCTCGATCGCCGCGCGTTGCGCCTCCGGGCCAAGCTCCTGCGCTTCGGTCGAAACGCGGAGGTAGGCGACGGCAACGCGAGAATCGGAAGCGGGGCGGCGCGACATGCCCAAGGAAGGTGCAGAAGACGTGCCGTACCTATGACATGCGTGGCGTAGGTTGCGCGCTGGCCCTCTCGTGCGCCCCGTTGTGTGGGGCATGACGTGCGTGTCATAGGTTCCGCGCGCTCGGACGCACTCGATCTCGCAAGCGCTCGAATCTTCGCGCGAATCTGGACTTGCCTAACCTGTGACGTGCGTGTCGTAGGTGTGCATGAAGTAGTGGATCACTCGTCGTCCGGTCGCGTGCCAACCGACGCGCGCTTGACGTCAGCGAGGGCCGGATCTTCAAGCCAGCGAAAGAGCTGGCGCGGCGAGATGCCGAGCGCCTCGGCGGCGATCGGCACGCGGCCTCCGGCGTCGCGCATGGCTCGCTTCACCTCGCGCGCCCACTTCTCGGTGTCGTACATCCGGAGCGCTCCGAGCTGCGAGATTCGGCGCGGAGTCTTCGCCTGTGACGCTCTCGACATGGGACGATCTCCACTGCAACGCGCTTGCCAACGTCGACGATGACGGGATGTTCGTCGTCGGCTTGTTCGCCAACCGTTCGGTCCGCGAACACGACGAGCGCGCGTCGAGAGTCTTCCAGCTATCGGACGATGTAGGGGAGCGGGCGGCGAGGCGGGTCGGTCACCCGTGCGACGCCCGGAAGCTCCGCCGGACGATCGAACGATTCGAGGAACGGGCGCGCATGGCCAAGCGCCCAGCGCCAATCGCAGGGATCGTCGTCTTCGTCGGTCGGCCACGGCTCGGACACGCCAGCGATCGGCGGGTACGCCGGAAGCTCGCGCGCCCCGTAGCAGGCTAGGGCGAGTGCCATGACGAGATCGTCGTGCGCGCCTCCGCGTGCGCCGTACGAGTCGCGTGCGCTCGCGCCGTCGATCTTCACCCGGAAGGCGAGTAGCTCGTCCACGAGGGCGCCGCGCTCCGCCATCGCGGCGGCGATCTTCAAGCGTCGGCCTTGCAAGAGCACCTGGACGATCGAGCACAGGTCGCGCTTTGGAACCTTGTGCGAGTCGCCGACGGCGATCGCCGTCGCGCCGGAAGTGATCGTGACCCCGATCGGACGAAGGCCTGCCGCGACGAAGAGATCCACGACGGGCCGCCCTACGCCCGTCGCGTCGACGACGAGCGAGTGCGCGCCGCGGAGCGGTGCGGAGGCGGCGATCATTGCGACCCGTGCGACGACGGCCGGATAGGGCGTGCCCAGGGGCGGCCGCTCCGCGTGCCGCACGTGGTAGCTCTCGGGCGTGCCGCCGACGCGCTCGACGACGACGATCGCGGTCGAATCGCACGCCTGCCCAAGATCGACGCCGACGCAGAAGCTAGCCATGGTGCGCTCCGAGGAGCAGCGGCTCGACATCCGGCGAGATCGCGGCCTGCACCGCTTCCAGGGCGAACAGCTGATCGTCGGTTTCCACGAAGGCGCCCTCGTACTCTTGGCGGAACCGCCACTCCCCGAGGCTCGCCCGTTCGTCGGCGAGGAACTCGGCGGAGATGCGTGGGCACTCGGCGGCGGTGACGGAGAAGCGCTCCCACTGATCCCCGCCGTTCACCCATTCATTGAAGAAGTGCCCGCGGCGCCCGAACGGCGTCGACATGAGCACGAGGCGACCCCGCGATACGGCGAGCATCGGTCGGATCGCGAGGTACGTCTCATCCGGCACGAACGCTGCTTCATCCTCGATCACGAGCGACGCCGCCGAGAAGCCGCGGATCGTTTCGGGGCTCGACGGCAGCGAGAGCACACGCGAGCCGTTCGCGAGCTTAAGCGAGAGTCGCGATTCCTCGCTGAGGTCCGGCGCGACAGCGAGGCGCGTCACGTGGTCGACGATCTTGCGGAACAACTCGCCCGACTGTCGGATCGACGGCGACACGACGAGCACGAGCGAGCCGGCGTGATACAGGGCTCGATGCAACGCGAGGATCGCGGCGACGCTCGACTTCCCGGACTGGCGGCTGCAACAGAGCACGACGCGTCGCGACGCCGAGCGTAGGAACTTCGTTTGCCATGCGTCCGGCTCGAAGCCGAGCGCCTCGACCGCGAATGCCGCCGGATCGAGCGCGTGGCGAAGGTCGGTCCTCGCGTCAGCTCGCATGACCGTCTGCAAGCGCTTGCGCAACCGCGCCGCGCGCCTCGGGGTACGGCTCCAACGCCGAGAGGATCGCCGTGCGAAGAGCCGGCCAGCCGCTGTCGAGGCTGACGTTGACCGTGGGCGCCTCGTCCAGCTCGCCGAGCAGCTTGGCGAGAAGGACGAGGCCACCGCGGGCCTCGCGAAGAGCCCGCAGCGCCGTCGACGCGTCGCCCTCCGCTTCGGCGGCGGCGAGGATCCGTAGCGTGCGCGCGTGCAGCGACCGGACCTGGTCCAACACGCTCTCCGCACGCGCGGCATCCTCCGAATCGCGAGCCTTCCGCACGATCGCCGCGAGGTGCGTCCCGCGATGCCGGTGGATCGATGCCGGCGTCAGCCCCGCGAATCGTCCCGCAATGTCTCGGAACGATTCGCCGGCCACGAGCGCGCGATCGACTTCGTCACGGGAGGCGTGGTCGCAGACGGAGCATCGGCGCGGCATGGCCTACGCCTCCCGATGGCAAACGCCTGCGCGTCTCGGAATCGTCACGCTTCAGAGTCTAGGCGCGGCCCCCAATCGCGCCAGTCCCGAACCGTTCGAACGGCCGATTCGAAACGGTCGGCATCCGCCATCTCAGGCCCCGAGGCAGTAGGCCCATGCGGACAGAAGGCCCAACGTCTGCGTCGTCGAGAGCGTCCCCATGCACGAGAACTTCCAAGAGGACGTCGCCGGATCGAACGCCGATCCCATGAACCAGATGCGCTCGCCATCGGGCTGGCCGGGACCGTTGCCGCCGAACTTGCACCCGCCCGAGAGCAGGACGTCCGTTCCCTTGCAGGCGGCCTCCGACGTCGACACGCCGCTCGTTCCCGGGCTCCCGGTGGGGCCGTTCACCAAATAGACCTTCGAGGCGTTGAACGCGCTCGGACCGACGGGACCGGGCACGCCCTGCGCTCCCTGCGGACCCTGCGGTCCCGGAGTCCCAGGCGTACCCGGCGCACCCACGGAGCCCGAAGGGCCCTGCGCTCCGTCGTTCCCACGGGGACCAATGAGTCCTTCCGCTCCCTTCGGCCCCTGCGGGCCTTGCGGCCCCGGAAGACCGTCCTTGCCCGCCGCGCCTGCGGGGCCCGGGTCTCCCTGGCACGTGCACGCGGGGCTCGCCGTCGAGGCCGTCGTGCTGTCGGCTCCGCAGCCGGTGAGGAGAACGAGAACCATGCAGATCGTGAAGAGCTTGTTCATGACGATCTTCCCCTTTCCGGTTACTGAAGCCTGTTCGTCGCGTCGTCTTCGTCGGTCTCGTCGTCCTGCGCCACGGGTCCAGCGACCAAGCGCTTCACGATCTCCTCGGTCATCTGCTCCATCACGGAGAGCATCATTCCGCCGTGACCCTTCACGTGGAAGTGCGCCCACTCGTGTGCCGGCGTGCTCCCGCCGCTGCGAAACTACTTCGACGCACCATGCTTCTCCGCGAGCACCCGATCGCCCTCGCGAAGTTGGAGCCCGAGGATCTGGACGAGAACGACTCCGCCTGCGCCGCTGTCGAGCGTGACGCCGGCTCTCGTTTCCTTCACCGAGTCGATCGCTGCGTCAGCGAGCTTGTAGACGACGCGTAGAACTGCAGGGATGTCCTCGCGCTGCTTCCACGCCTTCGCCGCCTCGGCGTCCGGAAAGCGCGGCGCGAGTTCCGTTGTCGAGAAGGGCTCCCACGTGTTCGCGGCTTCGCCGTTCGGCGCGATCAACCGCTTGACGCTTGGGCGGCGCGGCGAGCACCACGATCGCCCGGGTCCGTACGTCTCCGCGGCATCCTTTCCGCCGAGAAGCCGCGGCCATTCGACACTGATCGGGAACTCGTTTCTGGCGGCGACGAACTCGCCGATCTTGAAACCTGCCCGACTCGAAAAGAGCCCGAGCTTCTCGGCCGGAATTGCCTCCCTGAACACGGAAGCCTGTAGCGTCTTCGCCTCGTCGCGCACCTTCTTCCACGCCTCGTCGCGCGTGAACTCGTCGCCGCAACGCCTGCGAACGGCGGCGCAAAAGTCGTCTCTCGACATGTAGAGCGACAGGACAGCGTCGAAGTTGTCCTTAGGATCCGGATCAACGGCGCTCGTCCACAGCTTCTCGAACGGACTCGCCGCCAAAGCCGTGCTCGCCGACGCGCCGGCACTGCCCGCCGATGGCGCTGCGGTCGAAGCGGAAGCGCTCCTCGCGGAGGGGCGAGCCCCGGCCGCAGTGGACGTCGACGAACTCGCGCCCGTCGGTGAGTCCGCGCTTCCGCCGATGATGCACTTGACGAAGATCACCCCGAAGATCCCGAGGGCGATCAGTGTCCCGAGGCATCCCGACGCCGACGACTGCGCTGGCGGTGCAGGCTTCGTTCCGCCGGCCTCTGAGCCCGCAACGTTCCGCTGCTCGTCTGCCATCTTTGCCTCCGCGATCGACGTCTCGATGATCACACGTAGATCGTCGCAATAGCACTAGAAAAGTAGATTCTGTCGCGCGCACACCGGACTTTTGGTGCCACGGTCATCTTGTCGCGGACCGGCTACCGATCGGTCCCGTGCTCCGCCGCGATCCGAAGCGAGCGATGGCGACCATCGGTCGCCGCGTCACGGAGCTTCGGCGGAACAGACGGCTGACGCGGGAGGCGCTCGCCGAGCTGCTGCGCCGAGACCCGCGCTATGTCGCGCGAATCGAGGCGGGTGAGCAGAACCTGACCATCCGATCGCTGGTTCGACTCGCCAACGCCCTCGATGTTCACGCCGCGGAGCTTCTGAGACCGGGCCGGACGCTCCGGGCGTCGGCGACGAAGCCCGCTGCGCCGGAACGGGCTCGTCGAGACTAGGCGCGACCCCCGGGGCCTGTGCGAGCGTCGTACCCGAGAGAGGCTCCCGCGGGCTCGCCTTCGATCGCCGGCCAAGCTCGCGTCGGCTCCGTTTCCGCCCTCTACAGGGGCGGGGAAGCGGGAAGGCCGTCGGCGTCGGCGGGGAAGGCTCGGGGAAGCCTCGAAAGGGCCGCAATGCGAGCACGGGAAGCGTGCGGCGCGTCCGAAGCTGTCACGTCCCACACGTCGGCCTTTCCGGATCGGCGAGCAACCACTTCGGCGAGCGCTGCGAGCCAACGTTGACGATCCGCTCGCGCTCGCGGAGCGCGCTGATCGCATGGCTGATCGTTCCTGTGCTCATTCGCACCTGTCCTTGCAGTTCGGACCGGGAGAGTGCCCCATGCCTGGCCAACGCATCCGCGATCGCGGCCGTCGCCGCCGACATCTTCCCCCCGTCGGCGCTGGCTACGGCGTCCCTCGGGCGAATCGCGATCGCGCCGCCGTCGTCGGCGTCATCGATGCTGCCTGCGATGCACAGGTGGAACGGCGGCTGCAGCATGCCGCTCGTGCGGGCCTTCACGTGGTCGACGCGGACGGCGGCCCTGCCGCGCGTGAGCATCAACACCGAAGAGCACGCGTCGAAGATCGCGCCGCTGCCGCGAAGCGAGACGCTGGCCCCCGCCCGTGAGTCCTTCGAGGGCTTCTTCGCGTGGTGAACGACGACAGTTGCGAAGCCCTGACGCTCGGCGCACCGGCTGAGGAGATCGAGGGACCGCCGCACGTCGCTGGAGTTCTCGTCGGCTGAAGGCGCGGCCGCCCTGAATGAATCGACGACGACGAGCGCGCGTCCCTCTCCGTTGCGCATGATCCACTTCTCGGCGCTGGGCTCGTCGAGTCGGAACGGGGGGTGCGTCGCGACGGCAAGCCCTGCGAGGTCGCCAGCCTCGACGCCTAGCCCCTTGCAGAGCTGCCGGTATCGGCGGCGCGTGACGATCGCGCCCTGCTCGTAGTCGAGGTGAAGCACGCTTCCGCGCCTGACCTTGAAGAGGCCCCACGCTTGACGGCCTGCCGCGACACTCACGGCGAGCGCTTGCGCCAGCATCGTCTTCCCCGAGAAGCCGTAGCCTCCGAGCATCGCGGGCGGCCCTGGGCACAGGTCGAGATCTTCGAGAAGCCAATCGACGGGAGCGGCCGGCGCGAAGATCTCGTCGGCGCCGTACGTTTCGAGCGCGAAGGGATCCTCTCTTTCGTCTCCCCAGCCCACGATCGGGGCCTTCGCGACGTCCTCCGGATTGAACTCGCCGCCTTTCAGGGACCGCCACCGACCCGGCTGCGAGGCGACCCGGAAGCGAGGCGCCGCCGTCATCGTTCAGGGCCCTGGCCGAAGAGCGCCTCGACGGGACTGCCCAGAATGCGCGCGAGACGTCGCTTCTCCCCCTCGCTCGCGCGGCGGCGACCCGTGACGATGTAGCTGAGCGTCGACGCGGACAGGCCCGCGCGGTGCGCGATCTCCCACTGCGGCCGTCGGCTCTTCCAGATCGCGACCTTCAAAGCGATCAGCAGCGCGCGCCGGGTCACGAGGCGTCTCCGTGCGGCGTGCGCGGCGCGACTCGCTTGGCCTCCAACCACGCGTCGATCTCGTCGGCGCGGAACCGCACGCAACGCCGGCCAAGCCGCACGTGCGGGACCTGCGCGGTGGCGACCCACCAATAGACCGTGTTGATCGCCACGCCGCACCGCCGCGCAAGTTCCTTCGGGCTGAGCATCTCGGACATGTCGGCACCCTCCGCGGTGCTTGCTGGCCCCGCTGAGGCCCAACATGTCCAAGGGGTGCGCGAACCGCTCCTGCAACGACTCCGCGGCGCGTTGCAGTTGCGCGCACCCGATCAGCCCTCCGCGCGCCGAAGGGGCACCACGACGCCCGCGGTCGCTGGCGCGCCGCCGAAGCGCGCGTAGTCACCGGTGAAGGCATCCGGCTGGAGGTGCGCGTACCGGAGCGTCATCTGCACCGACTTGTGCCCGAGAACCTTCTGGAGCTTGAAGAGGTCGCCGCCGTTCGCGACCCAGTGGCTCGCGAAGGTGTGGCGAAGATCGTGGAACCGCACGTAGGGGCGCGACTTAGATCCTCGCGTGATCCTCGCGAAGCCAGCGCGGGCGAGCACGCGCTGGAGCGTCTCTTGGAAGACGCGCGACGAGGGGAGGTGCATGCGCCCCTCCCGGTTCGGAAACAGCAGGCGACCGGGGGAACGGAGCCGCCACTCGCGAAGCAGCGGAAGCAGGGCGTCGACGATCGGAGCGTGTCGGACGTCTTCGGCCTTCGTCGGTCCCTCGAAGCTGCGTTGGATCGTGATCAGCCGGCGCTCGAAGTCGACGTCGCACCATTCGAGCGCGGCAAGCTCGCCCTGTCGCGCGCCGGTGTAGATCGCCGTCGCGTACAGCACGTGTACGAGGGGGCCTTCGTCGGCCCCGGCGCGCAGGAAGCGATCGATCTCATCGCGCGTGCGTAGCCACTGATAGTCGGCGTTGATCAGCCGCACGCGCGGCTTCCGAATGCGCGGAACCTTCTCGATCCATTCGAGGTCGCAGGCGTAGTTCAGCATCGCGACCAGGAGGGTCAGCAGGTTCGCCACGGTCTTCTTGTCGAGGTGCTGACGGGCGCCCGCGAAGGCGTCGGCTTGCGCCACGCCTACCTCGCGAAGGCTGAGCGACCCGAAGGCCGGCCGCAGGTGGCAGCGAATGATCGACTCGTCGTCCTTACCGCTGCGCTTCAGCGGCACGCGCGCCTCGATCCAGCGATCGCAGAGTTCACCGAACGATCGCTCCGGCGGCGGCGCGTTTCGTCGGCCGGCGCGGATCTCAGCGACGTTCGCTTCGATCCTTTTCAGGGCGAGCGCCGCCTCGCGACGATCCGCGTAGCACTCGCTCTGTCGTCGTCCGTTCTCGTCGAGCCAGCGGATACGCCAGCGGTCGCGGAACTTCGTCGGCTTCGCCACGCCTTGCTCCTGTCGCGAGCAAGGCCCCCGGTCTCCTGCAACGGAACGCCGCCGAGTTGCAGCGCGTCGTTGCCGCGGGGCTCTGGCCACATCGTGGCCACAAAACGAAAACCGGGAGTCAGGCTTTTGGGGCCGAACTCCCGGTTTTCACTTGGGTTGCGCGGGGAGGAATTGAACCTCCGACCTTCGGGTTATGAGCCCGACGAGCTACCGCTGCTCCACCGCGCGTCGAGGGGGCGCAACATAGCGTCCTGATTGCTGGTGTCAAGGAGATCCGCGGCGTGCCGTCGAGCTCGGCGACGAGGGGGCGTTCGCGCGCATCCCAGCCGCAGCGGGCGCATCGCAGCTCGCTTGCGGCGCGGGCAGCGTGCCGCCTACCTCCCGCGATCGGTGGGCCCGGTGCACAAGAAGATCGTCATCTACACCAAGGACTCCTGCCCGTACTGCGCCCGCGCCAAGCGGCTGCTCGACGCTCGCGGGTACGCCTACGACGAGATCAACGTCGAGGGGAACGCCGACAAGCGCGCGTGGCTCGTCGAGGTGACGGGGCGGCGCACGGTGCCGCAGATCTTCATCGACGGTCAGGCGGTCGGCGGCTCCGACGATCTGCACGAGCTCGATCGCGCCGGTGGGCTCGCCAAGCTCGTCGAAGGGGCCTGAGGTGGCGGGCGTCGTCGCGCGGGACGACGCGCCGAACGCGCTCGACGCGATAGGGCTGGTGTGCGCGCGCGCGGCCTTCGTCGCGACGGTGGGGGGGCTCGTCGAGGGGGCGCTGCTGGTGCGCGCGCTCGACGGCGCGGCGGCCGGGCTGGTGCCCGCGGACGCGGGGCTTTGGTTCCCGCTCGGGCTGCTCGCGCAGCTGCCGGCACGGACGCTCTCGCCCTGGGCTCGCGGGCCCGCGAGGCGCTGGCGGGTCGCGTCGCTCGCGGCGGCGGCGCTCTTCGTCGCGGCCGTGGCGGGGCTCGTCGGCGGGCGCTTGGGGCTCGGCGCAGTTCGCTGGCTCCCCCTCGAGCTGCTCGGCGCGCTCGAGCTCGCCGTGCTCGCGACGCTGCTGCGCCCCGAGCCGCCGTTCCGCCGCGCGATCGCCCTCTTCGGCCTCGTCTTGGCCGTCGCGATGCAGCTGTTCGCGGCCCGCTGGACCGACGCGCACCGCGCCTTCGCAGGCGCGATGACCGACCTCGCTTGGGTCCCGCGCGTGATGTTGCGCTTGGTGCTCCGCCGGATCGCGTGACGACCCGGCGAGATTGCCGGCGGCGCGCTGGTGCGCTCCTGGCCTGCGCGCGCGCTGGCCGCAACCCGCGCTCTCGGCGGGCCGTGGAGCGTCTCCGAGACCGGCCGACGCTCGCCCGCTTCATCGCTCGATGCCTCGCGCGATCGACCAGAGCCTGCTGAGGGTCAGCGCCTTCGCGGGCCGCGTCTCGACGGCCAGCTAGAGCGCGCCGATCGCCTTCTTCAGCCCGACGCGCGCGATGCGCAGGTCCGCCCGGGCCGTCAGCTCGTTGAGGCGCGCGCGTGTGAGGTCGGCCTCGGCGTCGTAGAGCAGCGAGCTCGTCGTCGCAGCGAGCTTCCACTGCTCGAGGCGCACGCGGTACTCCTCCTCGGCCGCGCGACGCTCGGCGGCGCTCGACACCACGGCCGCCTCTGCCTCCTTCACCCTGGTGTAGTTGCTCACGACGTCCATCGACAGCGCGTCCTCGATCTGCGCGCGCGTGGCCTTGAGCGTCGCGATGTTCGCGTCGGACTCGCGCTTCTGGCTCTTGCCGAGCAGGTAGTCGTTCGGCGACCACGAGAGCTGGAGCGACGCGTCCCAGGTGTACAGCCAGGTGTCGACGAACGACGTGCGCTGGTTCGGGCGCTGGTAGTACATGTTCCCCATCGCATCGAGGCGCGGGTACATCGTCGCGGCCACGATGTTGCTCTGCGCTTGGAGCGCATCGATCTGCGCTTCGAGCGCGCGCAGCTCGGGGCGCTTGCCGAACGCCTGCGCCTTGAGCGCGCGCAGATCGTCGGTGAGCGGCGCGACCTCCGCGGTCAGGTCCTCGCCGATGGTGAACCCCTCGTCGTCGGACGCGTGCATCAGCGTGCGGAGGTTGGTCTCGGTGATGATCACCAGGTTCTCGGTGCGGGTCTGCGCGAGGCGCGCCGCGGCGAGGCTCGCCTCGATGCGGCCGACGTCGGCCTTGGTCACCGCGTTGACCTTGAACTGCTCGTTGAGGTCGCGGAGGTGCAGCTCCGCCTGCTTGACGGCGGCCTTGGCGACGACGACCGAGCCCCTGGCACGCAGCCAGTTGTAGAAGCCCACGCGCGCGTCGGCCGAGACCTGCTGACGATCGACCTCGGTGCTCGCCTTCACCGCGTCGACGATCGCCGCCGCGGCGCGGTTCTGGTCGTAGATGCGGAAGACGTAGTCGCTGAGCGGGATGAGCAGCGACGCCTGCAGCGTGTACTGGTTCGGGAAGACCGGGAAGGCGAGCGGATAGCTGATGGCGGCCCAGGTCGTCGCGCTGAACTGCGTGTTGGCAGGGTACTGCGTGCTCGGGTTGGCCGGCTTGCCGGGGTCGGCGGGCGCGATGAAGGTCAGCGTGCCGAGCGGCGGGGGGGTGAAGGTCGACATGCGCGTGTAGCGCGCGGTGAACGAGAGGCGCGGCAGGTACTGGTCCCACGCGGCGTCGACCTGCGCGGCCGCGGCGTCGAGCTTGGCCTCGTCGACCCTGGCGCTGCGCGAGGTCGCCGCCGAGCGCTTGGCCGCCGCGTCCGCCGTGAGCCCGCCCGCCTCGGCGCGAAGGAGCATCTCGCTGCTCGGCCCCTCGGCCGCCGGCGATGCGTCGACCTCGATAGGTGAGGTGCCCGACGACCCGCTCGCCGGCGCGGGCGCAGCCGAGCTCGCCGGCGCGACGCTGGCGCTCACCGGCTTGGCCGACGCGCTCGCGGAGGCGCTCGTGGACGTGGAAGGCGCCCCCTTCGGCGCGGGCGCTCCGGGCGCGGCCTCTGCGGCGGTGGCGAGCAGCCAACCGATGAGCGGTGCGACGCCGACCAAGAGCAGGCGACGTCGACCGTGGCGCGAGGCGTGGGCGGAGAGCGTGGACATTGAGGGCAGGGCCTTTCGTGGGCGCGGACGCCGGCGTCGACGTAAGCAGCGAACGCGCGCGCGTCGAGGGGGGGAGGCCGCCTCGGGTTCCATGGGGCGTGCCAGGATTCGCGCGCCGACGATCTCGGGGGAAGAATGGGGGCTGCGCATGAAGGACGAGGTTCGGGCTGTCGACGGAGCGACAGGGGGGGTGTCCGCCGCGGCGACAGGGCTCGCCGCTGCCGGCCCCGATTCCTCGCGCGAGCGGTTCGGCACGCCGCTCGCTCCTGTCGGTCTGGTGCTGCCTCGCTCGCGCCGCCTCGAATTCGCGCGCCTCGCCGCGATCCGCGCGGCCCAGATCCGCGCAGTCGGCCCGGGCTTCCTGCGGCGTCGCCCTTGGACGACGCTGCCGATGTTCGCGTACACGCTCGCGATCCTCTGGATCGCGGGCTACCCGCGCGGGCGCGTGCTCGGCGTCGCGAGCTGCCAGCTGGTGTCGCTGGTGCACCAGGTGCTGGCCGCCCGCAAGCGCGTGGCGCGCGACCGGCTGGACCGCGACCTCTTCCTCTCGCACCTCGTCATCTTCCCGACGCTGCTCGGCGTCGTGATCCTCACGGGCGGGCTCGGCAGCCCGCTGGTCCCGGGGCTCGTCGCGCTGCCGCTCGGCATGCTCATCGTCTACGGGCGCAGCCGCGAGGGGACGATCACCCTCGCCATCGCGGGGGTCTCGGTGATCCTCACCGCGCTGTTGCCCGCCTCGATCGTCGGCCCCGAGATCGAGCGCCCGTGGGACATCGCGCTCACGGCGGGCTCGCTGCTCTTCTCGTACTTCATGATCAACCTCGCGATCGGCGAGCTCGGCGCGGCGTACCGCACCATGGGCGAGGCGCTCGAGCGCACGCGCGAGGAGGTCATCGAGGAGGCGCGCGCGCGATCGCACGCGCTCGAGTCGATCGGCGCGAAGGTCGCGCACGAGCTCAAGAACCCCCTGGCCGCCATCAAGGGGCTCGTGCAGCTCACCGCGCGCTCGGCGAGCGCTGACGCGCGCACGGCCGAGCGCTTCGAGGTCATCACGCGAGAGGTCTCGCGCATGGAGGTGATCCTCCGCGACTACCTGTCGTTCTCGCGGCCGCTCGAGGAGATCCGCCCCGAGCGCTTCGCCCTCTCGCGCGTGGTCGACGACGTGCTCGAGGTGCTCGAGGCGCACGCGCGCGCGGCGGGCGTCTCGCTCGAGCGCACCGGCGACGCGAGCGAGATCGTGGGCGATCCGCGGCGGCTCAAGGAGGCGTTCCTCAACTTCGCGGCCAACGCGATCGAGGCCACGCCGGAGGGGGGGCGCATCGTGGTCGAGCTCGCCGACGAGCGCGACGGCGCCACCGCGCGCTTCGTCGACACCGGGCGCGGCCTGAGCGACGCCGAGCTCGCGCGCATCGGCACGCCCTTCTTCACCACGCGCGAGGGGGGCACGGGCCTCGGCGTCGTGCTCGCCAAGGCGGTCGTCGCGCAGCACGGCGGCGACGTCCGCTACGAGAGCGCGCCCGGGCGAGGCACGCGCGTGATCGTGCGTCTGCCGCGACAATGTCAATGCCCGCCGCCTGGCGACGGGTCCAAGGCGTGAGTAGGCTCGGGCGGCCGCATGTCCAAGATCCTCCTCGTCGACGACGACGCCGGCGTGCTCTTCACGCTCAAGGAGCTGCTGCTCGATCGCGGGCACGAGCCGGTGGCGACGACGTCGGCGCGCGAGTCGCTCAAGAAGCTCGAGGGGGTCGAGGCGGCGATCGTCGATCTCTCGATGCCCGAGATGAACGGCCTCGACCTGCTCAAGGCGATCCACGAGCGCGAGCAGGAGCTGCCGATCTTGATCCTGACGGCGCACGGCTCCGAGCGCGACGCGGTCGCGGCCATGAAGGCAGGCGCCTACGACTACCTCACCAAGCCCTTCGACGTCGACGAGGTCGCCCTCGCTGTCGAGCGCGCGGTCGAGGCGCGGCAGCTGCGCACCGCCAAGCGCCGGCTCGAGGCGGAGCACGCCATCGGCAAGCGCATCGTCGGCGAGAGCGGGGCGATGCGGCGCCTGCTCGAGGCCGTGGGGCGCGTCGCGGGCAAGGACGTGACGGTGCTCGTGCGCGGC
Organism: Myxococcales bacterium; assembly: GCA_021783935.1. Classification (GTDB taxonomy): domain Bacteria; phylum Myxococcota_A; class Polyangia; order Polyangiales; family JADJMO01; genus CAIXWQ01. The sequence goes on from JAJXTK010000037.1 coordinate 17,338, forward strand.
GAGACGGGCACCGGCAAGGAGCTGATCGCCTCGCTGATCCACGCCGAGAGCGCGCGCGCGCGCGGCCCGTTCGTGCGCTTCAATTGCGCGGCGATCCCGGCCGAGCTCGCCGAGGCCGAGCTGTTCGGGCACGCGCGCGGCGCGTTCACCGGCGCCGTCGAGCAGCGTCGCGGC
>JAJXTK010000602.1 GCA_021783935.1 Myxococcales bacterium
GGGGCGCCGGCGTACGTCGCGCGCCTCTCGGTCGACGACATCCACGCGAGCGGCGACGGCCTCGTGGTCACGGCGCACCTCTCCTGGCTCGATGCGACCCGCAAGCCTCGAGCCGACCTGACCAAGACCGTTCGCTTCCCCGGCACCTACGAGCGCAACTACGGCGAGGAGAAGCAGCTGATCGAGCAGGCCTTCGCAGAGCTCGCCGACGGGGTGCTCGTCTCGCTGGGGGTGCCCGACGTCGCGCCCTTGGCTTCCACGAGCGCGCGGGTGAAGTGACTACGCCGCGCGGCGACGTCGGCGAAGCCAGGGAAGGGCGAGCAGCAGCGGCAGCATCGACGCGCCGCCCGCGCTCGTTCGCCCGATCGAGCACCCTCCGCTCGACGACGTCGCCGCGCCCGAGGCGCTCGGCCCGGCGTCGGCGTCAGGCGGCGCGCTCGCGGTCAACGTCCAGGGCACGTCGGTCTTCTGCGAAGAGCGCCCCGCGAGCACGACGATCGCCTCGCCCGTGACCAGCGCCGGCAGCGGGCTCGCCGCGGAGAGCTGCACCTGCCCGTTCGCGACGGGGATCGCGTAGCCGCCGAGCCGCGCGCCGTCGGCCTCGAGCGCGAGCTGGCGCGGGGCGGGATCGGTCGCGTGGAAGTAGTTCGAGGCGAAGCCCGCCGTCACCCCCGTCAGCTGCGCCGGGCTACCATCGGGGAAGTCCTGCACCGCGACCTCGGGGTACTTCGCCGCCTCGGCGTACCCCTCGCCGGCGCTCGCGCGCTTGCCGGTCGCGCCGTTCCACTCGGCGAAGGTGCCGAAGTCGTCGGCGAGCGACGAGCTCATGCCGCCGAGCACGAGATCGGTCGCCGGCAGCACCTGATTGCCCGCGCCGATCGACTCCATCACCAGGCGGATCGTGTCCTCGCCGCGGTGCTCGCCGAGGAACACCGGCCAGATCGCCGCGCCGTAGAGGTACTCCGCCACGGCGCCCGACGGCGGCGAGTCGATCGGGCGCGAGACCTGCGAGAAGAACCCGGGCAGGTTCGCCTCGAGATCCATGATCTGCGGGTACTTCTGCTTCATCGCCCACTGCGCGGTCCCTTCGGCCCACCAGCGCTGCATCTGCGCGTCGTAGGCGTCCTGGACCATGTGGAACAGCTCGTGCGCGACGACCGTCTGCGCGCCTTGCTGCGCCGTCGCGTACCCCTTCGAGGGGAAGTTGCGCTCGACGAGGATGAACCCGGGGCACTGCTGCGCCCCCTTCGCCGTCGTCGTGCACTCTTCGGTGACCGTCTCGCCGTCGGAGCCGACGAAGGCGACGAGGTAGATGTCGATGCGCCCGTCGCCGCCGTTCGAAGCGCAGCTCGGGTAGTTGCCGTCGCGCAGCGGCGGCCGGAACCCCTTCTGCGCGTAGAAGGCGAGCGAGTCCTCGAGCACCTGGCCCACGGTCGCCACCGCGTCGGGCACGCCGTCGGGGCGGCTGCTCGTCAGATCGGGCGCGTCCGTTCCCGTCTCGACCCACCAGATGCGGCCGTTGCCCTCGGGGGTCGCGTAGGACTTCGCCGTCGTCGAGTAGACGTACCCGCCGAAGCCGGTCGGATCGGTCGGCCGATTCTGCGGGCAGTCGGCGCTCGCCGTCCGCGCCGCGAGCAGGCCGACGAACGCGGTCGTCGCGAAGTGCGTGAGCCTCATGGGAGCGCCGCGTACTCGACGATGTAGTTGGCCCCCGCGCTGCTCGTGCCGCCGCTCGGCGTGCCGTAGTAGTTCACGATCGCGAGCTTGTAGAGCGAGCCGTCGGCGGCGCGCACGACCCACGCGCCCGGGTGTGGCGTCAGGTGGTTGGTCGTGGCGTCGTAGTCGTACCAGCCCGAGAAGGTCGTCTTGATGCCGCCGACCGCGTCCGTGTACAGGTTGCAGCTGGCGTCGAACCAGACCTCCCGCTCCGGGCTCGCAGAGCCGGCCGAGCTGAGCGCGTCGAACGCCGTCGTGACCATCACCGCGCCCCCTTTCCCGGGGCCCGCGTCGCCGGAGTTCGTGTGGATGATGTCGCGCTTGAAGGCGAGGTCCCACGCGCTCGACGTGAAGGCCTGGTCGTCGTTGACGTCGACGCGCGTCGCCGTCTTGAGGTTCAGGTAGATCCACGGGTGGCTCGGGGCCGTGCTGATGTCGCCGGCGGTCGCGTCGACGAAGAGCGTCTTGACCCCCCCGGTGTCGGAGATGACCGAAACGGTCCCCGTCGAGACCGAGTCGATGGGGCCGACCGCCGTCTGCCGGGCGCTGGTGCACTGGGTGCCGCTGGTCTCGGGCGCGGCGTCGACGACCGCGTCTGCCGCGCCGCCGTCGTCCCCGCCGTCGCCGACGGGGCCGTCGCCGAGCGGAGCGCTGCTGCTGCTGCAGCCGAAGAGCATCAGGGGGATCGCGAGCCGAAGGAGGCGCATCGGCCCATCTTAGCAAACGGCCGCGGCACCCCCTCGTGGCGTCACGCGCCCGGTGTGGCGACGGCGCACGCGCGGCCCGTATGTGCGGGCGCACCCGCGCTCGGTCCGCGCCATGCACCGCGATGGGCATGGCCGCAGTCGCTGCCGAGCCCGTCTCCCGGGGGGGCACGCCCGCTGCCGTGAAGAGCCCCGAGACCCGGCGCCACGCGCCATGGCTGCGGCGCCATCGTTGGGTCGTCTGGCTCGCCCTGCTCGCGGCGCTCGTGGTCGCCACGCCCCGCTTGCTCGCGATGCGCAAGCCGCCGCCCCTCGCGGTGACCACGCACGAGGTGCAGCGCGGCACCGTGCGCGACTTGGTCTCGTCGCTCAACACCGGGCGCCTGGTGGCGCGACGCGAGGTCACGCTCCGCGCGGAGCTGAACGGCAACGTCTCGAAGCTCCACCACCGACGCGGCGACGCGGTCAAGTCGGGCGAGCCGCTGCTCGCGTTCGACGATCGCGAGCTCGTCCAGCGGCTGCGCGTCGCCGAGGCGGCCGTCGCCGTCGCGCGCGCGCAAGCGCTGCAGGCGTCGAGGAGCGCAGCGCTCGTGCGCGTCGACGCCGACCGCGCCGGGCGGCTCGGCGAGGCGGGGGCGCTCGCGCGCGCCGACGCCGACAAGCTGCTCGGCAACGCCGAGGTGGCGCGCGCCAGCGTCGACGTCGCCTCGACCGCGATCGCGCAGGCGGCCGCCAACGTCGGGCTCGCCAAGACCCAGCTCGACAAGGCCATCGTGCGCGCGCCGTTCGACGGAATCGTGCTCACCAACGCCGTCGAAGAGGGGGATGCGCTGGTGCCGGGCACGCCGCTCTTCAGCTTCGCCGACGTCGCCGAGCTTCACCTCGACGTCGAGTTCGACGAGGCCGACGTCGTGCGGATCCAGCCAGGAATGGAGGCCGAGCTGACCTTCGATGCCCTGCCGGGCGAGCGGCTCGTCGGCGCGGTGGCGGCCATCGCCCCGAGCTCGCAGCGCGATCTCAAGGGGTCGCGCAGCGTGATCGCGGAGGTGCACCTCGCGCGCGATCCGCGGCTGCGCGTCGGCCTCGGCGCCGACGCCGACGTGGTGGTCTCGCAGCGCAAGGACGCCGTGTGGATCCCGCCCGGCGCCGTCATCGGCCGCGGGGTCGAGCGCTACGCGTACGTCGTCGAAGCGGGGGTCGCGCGCAAGCGCGCGATCGACGTCGGGGTGTCGACCTGGGAGGCGGTCGAGGTCGTGCGCGGGCTCGCGCCGGGCGAGCGCGTGATCACGAGCCTCGGCATCAAGGGGCTCGTGGACGGCGCGCCCGTGGCGGCGACGAAGAGCGACGTCGAGCCGGCGCCGAGGATCGGCCTGCGGTGAGGGGAGGCGAGCGATGGGCGAGCCGCTGATCGTCGTGCGCGACCTCGGGCGCACCTTCCCGATGGGGGACGACGAGCTGTGCGTCCTGCACGACGTCTGCTTCCGCATCGAGCGCGGCGAGCTGCTCGCGATCCTCGGCCCCTCGGGGTCGGGCAAGAGCACGCTCATGTACCTGCTCGG
>JAJXTK010000038.1 GCA_021783935.1 Myxococcales bacterium
GCGCGCGCCTAGCAGGCCGTTGAGAAACGGCCTGCGGAAACTGTGACCGTCAGCAGGCTGTGGTCGATCGCGCGGGAGATCGCGGCATGACCCGGGAGAGGATCGGCCTGTCTCGGAGAAACTCCACAGCCTGCTAGCCCCTGATCTCGACCCGTAGCCGCGTGCGCCCGACGAGGAGCTCGTCGCCGGTGCCGAGCCTCTGCTCGCCGCGGATGCGCACGAAGACCCCGTGCTTCGATTGCAGGTCCGAGAGGATCACGCTGCCGGCCTGCTCCTCGATGTAGCAGTGCGGATCGCTCACGAACGGGTCCTCCGCGAAGACCATGTCGCCCGTCGTGCGGCCGATCGTCATCGTGGTGCCGCTGCCGATCATGCAGGCGCCGAGGCGGCCCCCCTCGAGGACCTGTTGAACGCGGAAGCTGTGCGCGTGGTGCGGCGACGACCAGAAGTAGGTCGGCCCCTCTCCGGGGTGGTCGTCGCGCGCAGGCGGCTTGATCACGCGAAGCAGCTGGTCGCCGACGACGAACTCGTCGCCGACCTCGATCTCGACGGGCGACAGGATGCGAACGAAGACGCCATTGCCCCCCTCGAGGTCCTCGATGGTGAGCTCGCCCCCCCCCTGCTCGGTGGAGCGGAAGTGGAAGATCGCCTCGCTCGGATGGCAGAAGCGCTCGTGCTCGAGGCGAATGCCCCCGGCGGCGCCGAGCACGACGTCGTCGCCAGGTACCTCGTAGCGATCGACGGTGCCGCCCTTGGCGCGAATCACGTGCAACAGGAAGCGCGCGGGCTTCGGCGGGGCCTTCTGCTTGGAGAGCGGCACGGGCTCGTGATCGGGCTCCGGCGCGGGCGCGGGCTGCGGCGCGGGCGCGGGCGCGGCGGCCACCTTGAAGACGACCCCCTTGCCCTGCTCGACGTCCTTCTTGTTCACCTTCTTGACGTCGACCTGCGGCGGCTCGGTCAGCACCTCGATGCCGCCGCGCGCCCTGCCCGCGATGATCTCGTCGAACTTGCCGTCGCGTAGCGCGAGCACCATCTCCATGTGCTGCGCCTTCATCAGTCCGCGCACGTACACCGCGACGTCTTCACGGTTCACGTGCGGGGCGTAGTCGCGCTTGTGCGACTTGATGACGCGCCCGCCGTCGGCGAACAGGTGCGTGATGATGTGCGGACGCTGCAGCCCCGAGTCCTCCGTCTGCACGTGATACTCGGCGCCCTTGTATTTCATGTTGTTGTTGAAGCCGACCTGGGCCCGCAGAAAGCGCGGGCGCGCGATCTCGGCCTCGAGCTTCGCGAGCTCCTCGACCGTCCACCTCTGCACCGCCGCGGCGAGCACGGGGTCCACCCCCGCGACGCCTTCCATGTACTGGAAGGCGGCCTTCGCCACCGGCGCGTCGCGGTGGATGCGGAGCGCCTCGGCGAGCAGCTTCTGCCCGAGCGCGTTGTTCTCGCCGTTGGCCGCCCACGCGGCGAGGATCGAGACGGCGTCGTCGACGCGGTTCCTCTCGGCGAGCCACAGCGCGACCTTCAACGACGTCTCGCGGGGGTTTCCCGGCGCACTCGGGGACATGGAGTCGGATGATCGACAATCGAGGCGCTCGGACGCAAGCGCCCGCCGCGAGATCTCGTCGGCGGCCGCGGACCCGGCCCGCTCGACGCGCGGGCGCCCTACCCACCAATTGTCGCGGGGGGGCCGTGACGAGCCGCGAATCGAGGTTAGGTTGGGGCGATGTCGCGGCGTTCGGCCGCATCTGCGGGCCGAGGCTCCTGCCTCGCGACGACCGAGGCGGCGAGGCACGCCGCCCCAGAACCTACGAGCCCCGGTGCTCGTGTGTAGGAGTGGTCCTTGACCGCTACGATGTCGCACGCCTCGATTCCGGGGCTCCGCGCCGCACGCGCCTTCGTCACCCCCTACGTGCAAGCAGAGCCCTCGCAGCGTGCAGGAGCCGCCGTGTCCGACGACGAGCAGCCAGAGGCACCAGGGCCGGCGGGCGGAGCGCGCGATCGCTCGCCGGTGACGCTCGTCGGGCCGGTGCACCCGCGGCACCTGCACGATTTCGCGCTCGTGCTTCGGGCGCTCGACATCCCGCACGGCGTCACCTCCCGCGCCGACGGCTACTGGTTCAACGTCCCGACGGTCGAGGCGCCGCGCGCGATCGACGCGCTCAACGAGTACGCCGACGAAGATCGCTCTTGGGCCGCGCGTCGGCCGCGGCTGCGCGAGCCGCTCCCCTACCCTGTCTCGGCGCTCGGCGTCGCCTACGCGGCAGCGCTCCTCACGTTCTTCGCGGTGACGGGCGAGTCGCGCCTCGGCTCGACGTGGTTCTCGCACGGCGTCGCCGACGCGCTCGCGATCCAGCGCGGGGAGATCTGGCGCGCGCTCACGGCGCTCACGCTCCACGCTGATTTCGGCCACGTCGCCGGCAACGCCGTCGCGGGCGCCATCTTCCTCACGATGCTCGCCCGTCGCCTCGGCGCGGGCCGCGCGCTCTTCTACACGCTCGTCGCCGGCACCCTCGCCAACCTCGCCAACGCCTTCGCGCACCCCGGCGGGCACCGCTCGATCGGCGCCTCGACGGCGGTCTTCGCGGCGGTCGGGCTCTTGGTCACCACGCAGCTGCTCTGGACGCTCCGCGGCGGCGCGCGGCGCTGGACCGAGTACGCGGCGCCCTTCGTCGGCGGTCTCGCGCTGCTCGGCTTCCTCGGATCGAGCCCGCACACCGATCTCGCCGCGCACGGCTTCGGCATCCTCGCGGGCGCCGTCGTCGGCGTGATCGCGCGCTACGTGATGCCCGCCGCCGCGCCCAGCGCACGGCGCGTCGACTGGCTGCAGCTCGGCTACCTCGCCGCCGCCACCGCCATGATCGTCGGCAGCTGGGCGATCGCCCTCGCGTTGCCCGTGCGGTAGCGCACCCCGGCGCGCCACCTGCTCGCATCGCCCGGGCCTGCCGACCCTTCGCAGCGCCTGCGCGCGACGCGCGCTCCGCACGGCCGGGTCGGCCGCGCGTCGAACGCCCTTTTGACCCGATCTCCGCATAGAATCCTCGGCTGCACGAGCGCTCCGCGCCGTCTCGCGAGCCCTCGACGCCGACCCCATGGCGGAGCTCATCGTCACGCTGAAGGGGCGCGAGCTGCGCCGCGTCCCCATCACCATGACCGACACGGTCATCGGCAGAGATCCGTCGAGCGACGTGCGGATCGACAACCCCGGCGTCTCGCGCACGCACGCCGTCGTCCGCTACCGCGACTTCATCTTCCGCGTCTGGGATCACGGCAGCGCGAACGGGCTGTTCGTCAACGGCCGGCGCGTCGACGGGCACATGCTGCGCGACGGCGACGCGATCCAGGTCGGCAAGTTCCTGGTCGTCTACGCCCAAGGCGGACTGCTCGGCGCCCTCGAGGACAACAGCCGCCGCGCCGACGTCGCCATGCCGCGGCGCTCGCTCGCCGACGCCACGACGCACCTGACGGCCGAGGAGCTCGCGCGCCTGTCGTCGCTGCCACCGCCGATGCCGACGGCGAGCGAGGCCATCGTCGAGGACGAGCCTCTCGAGCCGACGCGCGTCTCGAAGCTCGTGGTGGCGCTCGCCGTCGCGCTCGCCCTCGCGCTGATCGCGGTCATGGTGCTCGTCGGGATCCTGCTCGGGCGCTGAGCCGACGAGCGCAGAAGCAGGCGGTCGGCGCCGCCGCTGCGACGCCACGGCACGACCCTTGCGCGGGCGTGCCCGATGTTTAGCTTCGTCTCGTCCGCGGTCGCCGAACGCGCCGCGACGAGTCACCGGACTCAAGGCTGCGAACCGCGCCTCCGCGCGCGACGTCGCGGCCGTGTAGAGCTGTCTGCGAGGAGCCCGTCATGCGCATCGATCGCCTCACCACCAAGTCGCGCGAAGCCCTGCAAGAGGCGCAGTCGCTCGCCGCTCGCCGCGGCCACCCCGAGGTCCTCCCCGAGCACGTCCTCGCGGCGCTGCTGACCCAGGAGGGGGGCGTCGCGCGCCCGATGCTTCAGAAGGCCGGCGGCGACCTCGACGCGCTCCAGAAGGCGATCGAGGCGCACCTCGACAAGCTGCCGCGCCAGCAGGGCGGCAGCGAGCCGGGGCTCGGGCGCCGCACGTTGGCGATGCTCAACCACGCGGAGGACGAGGCGAAGAAGCTCGACGACGACTTCGTCTCGGTCGAGCACCTCGTCCTCGCCGTCCTCAAGCACGACAAGGACGCGAGCGGCCTCTTCGAGCGATCGCGCCTGCGCCCCGACGCGTTCGAGAAGGCGCTCAAGGAGGTACGCGGCGCCCACCGCGTGACCGATCAGAGCCCCGAGGGGAAGTACCAGGCGCTCGAGAAGTACACGCGCGACCTCACGGCCGCCGCGCGCGCGGGGAAGCTCGATCCGGTCATCGGCCGCGACGAGGAGATCCGCCGCGTCATGCAGGTGCTCTCACGCCGCACCAAGAACAACCCGGTGCTCATCGGCGAGCCGGGCGTCGGCAAGACGGCCATCGTCGAGGGGATCGCTCGCCGCATCGCCGCGGGCGACGTCCCCGAGACGCTCAAGGACAAGCGCCTGTGCGCGCTCGACCTCGGGGCCATGGTCGCGGGCTCGAAGTTCCGCGGCGAGTTCGAGGATCGGCTCAAGGCGGTGCTGAAGGAGATCGAGTCGTCGCAGGGCGAGGTGGTCCTGTTCATCGATGAGCTGCACACGCTGGTCGGCGCGGGCGCGGCCGAGGGGGCGATGGACGCGAGCAACATGCTCAAGCCCGCCCTGGCGCGCGGCGAGCTGCGCTGCATCGGCGCGACGACGCTCGACGAGTACCGGAAGCACATCGAGAAGGACGCGGCCCTCGAGCGTCGCTTCCAGCCGGTCGTGGTCGGCCAGCCGACCGTCGAGGACACCATCGCGATCCTCCGAGGCCTCAAGGAGCGCTACGAGGTGCACCACGGCATACGCATTCAAGATGCGGCGCTCGTCGCGGCGGCGGTGCTGTCGAATCGCTACATCACCGAGCGCTTCCTCCCCGACAAGGCGATCGATCTGGTCGACGAGGCGGCCTCGAAGATCAAGATGGAGATCGACTCGCGCCCCGCCGAGATCGACACCGTCGAGCGCAAGCGCATGCAGCTGCAGATCGAGGAGCAGGCGCTGAAGAAGGAGAAGGACCCGGCCAGCAAGCAGCGGCTCTTCGAGCTGCAGCACGAGCTCGCCGAGCTCGAGGAGCGGCGCGCCGCGATGACGGCGCAGTGGTCCAACGAGAAGGAGCTGCTCGGCAAGATCCGCAAGCTGCAGGCCGAGCTCGAGGAGCAGAAGCTTCGGCAAGAGCAGGCCGAGCGTCAGGGGGATCTCGGCAAGGCGGCCGAGATCAAGTACGGGCGCGTCCCCGAGGCCGAGAAGGCGATCGAGCGCGCGCGCACCGAGCTCGCGAAGGTGCAGGCGAGCGGGCAGAGCTACCTGCGCGAAGAGGTCACCGACCAGGACGTCGCCGCGATCGTGTCGAAGTGGACCGGCGTGCCGGTCACCAAGATGCTCGAAGGGGAGATGCACAAGCTGCTGCGCATGGAGGACGAGCTGAAGAAGCGCGTCGTCGGCCAGGACGAGGCCGTGCTCGCGGTCTCGAACGCGGTGCGACGTTCGCGCGCCGGGCTCGGCGACGACAAGCGTCCGATCGGCAGCTTCCTGTTCCTCGGGCCCACCGGCGTCGGCAAGACCGAGCTCGCGCGCGCGCTCGCCGAGTTCCTGTTCGACGACGAGCGCTCGATGATCCGCCTCGACATGAGCGAGTACATGGAGAAGCACGCGGTCTCGCGCCTGATCGGCGCGCCGCCGGGCTACGTCGGCTACGACGAGGGGGGGCAGCTCACCGAGCCGGTGCGCCGGCGCCCCTACTCGGTGATCCTCTTCGACGAGGTCGAGAAGGCGCACCCCGACGTGTGGAACGTGCTCTTGCAGGTGCTCGACGACGGCCGCCTCACCGACGGCCAGGGGCGCACGGTCGATTTCAAGAACACGGTCGTGATCCTCACGAGCAACGTCGGCTCGCAGCACCTCGCTCGGCTCGCCGAGAGCGGCGGCGAGAGCCCGACGCCCGAGGCCGAGCAACAGGCGCGCGCCGAGGTCATGGAGGAGCTGCGCGGCCAGTTCCGCCCTGAGTTCCTCAACCGGCTCGACGAGGTCGTGATGTTCTCGCGCCTGCGCAAGGAGCAGCTGCGCGCGATCGTCGACATCCAGCTCGGCCGCTTCGAGGAGCGCCTCGCGCGACGCGATCTCGAGGCAGAGTTCACCACCGCCGCCAAGGACTGGCTCGGCGAGGTCGGCTGGGATCCGCAGTTCGGCGCGCGCCCGCTCAAGCGCGCGATCCAGCGCCACGTCGAGGACCCGCTCGCAAGGCGCATCCTCGGGGGCGAGTTCCCGCCGGGCGCGACCATCGACGTCGACCTCGGCCCCCGCGGCGAGCTGTCGTTTCGCGCGAGGTCGATGAACTGAGCTGGGCCCGGCTCAGCCGAACAGGCGCGACCAGACCGACGGCTTGGTCCACGTCGCGGCCGGCGCGTCGGGCGCGATTCGGTAGAACGCGCACAGCCGGTGGAACGGCGCGAGCGAGCGCGGGTTCAGCAGGTCCATGACCCGCGCCGGCTCGCGCGCGCGGCGCGCCTCCTCGTAGCGGGCGAGGTCCGCGTCCGAGAGGTCGTCGTGCAGCACGTCGGGCCAGCCCTCGCCCTTCGCATCGGCTGCGCGGCCGTCGAAGAAGAAGTCGGGCTCCCACGGCTGCACGATCCCCTCGTCCGCGATCCAGCCGCCGTCGTCGCGCGAGTAGGCGAGCCGCCGCGCCAAGGAGCCGCGATCGTAGGCGCGGATCTCGTACGCGTCCGCCGACGACTGCGCGACGAAGCCGATCGCCGCGGTGCCGAGCACGGTCGAGAGCGACTCGGCCAAGCGGAACGTCGCGTCGAAGTCGGCGCCGCACGAGACCTCGACGAGCGCGAGCGAGGGCACCTCGGAGCGCGCGGGCTCGAGCCCCTCGGCGCGCACCGCCTTCCAGAAGTCGGCGCGTCGCTGCGTGTCCACGATCACCGCGGTCCAGGTGCTCATGCACGCGAAGCTAGCGCTCTGCGCCGCCATTTCGTACCGGCACGTTCGACCGCCGGCCCCCGCCCTCTCGGCGATTCGCCGTCGGCGCGCCCGCCTCGTGATGGCGCGCACCGGCGGCGATCCCCTTCGGCGCGATCTCGTCGACGCCGAGAGTGCGCGTGTGCCCGCGCCCCGCGAGGCCGAGCCCCGAGCCGCCGATCTGGCCCGGCACCCCTTCGCGGCTCGCGCCGTGCGCACGCCGTCCGCGCCGCACGAGCTCCTCTGCCGTAGCCGTGAACTGGCTTCCGCCGGGCGACCCGGTGCACACTCCCGCCATGTCGACGTCCGACGACGCCCCCCAAAGCGGCGAGACGCTGCGCAGCAAGCTCGATCCCGAGCTTCCGCTCGGCGTGTTCGACAGCGGGCTCGGAGGGCTCACCGTCGTGCGCGAGATCGCCGCGGCGCTGCCGAACGAGCGCATCGTCTACCTCGGCGACACCGCGCGCGTCCCCTACGGCGCCCGCAGCGCGCAGACCGTCGTCCGCTACGCGCTCGGCTGCGCGCGCGCGCTGGTGCGCGAGGGGATCAAGGCGCTCGTCGTCGCCTGCAACACGGTCAGCGCCGTCGCGCTCGAGCCGCTGCGCGCCGAGCTCGACATCCCGGTGATCGGCGTGATCGAGCCCGGCGCGCGCGCCGCGGTCGCGGCCTCCTCGCGCCTGCGCATCGGGGTGCTCGGGACGGTCGGCACCGTCGCGAGCGGCGCCTATCCGCGCGCGGTGCTCGCGGTCTCGACGCGCGCGGAGGTGAGCGCGCACCCGGCGCCGCTCTTGGTTCCGCTCGCCGAGGAGGGGTGGCTCGACGGGGAGGTCCCGCGCCTGGCGGTGCGGCGCTATCTCGAGCCGCTCGCCGAGGCGCAGGTCGACGTCGTCGTGCTCGGGTGTACGCACTACCCCCTGCTGCGCGCCACGATCGAGCAGCAGGCGCGCGAGCTCATCGGCGAGCACGTGCGCGTGGTCGACAGCGCGCACGCCACGGCGAGTGAGCTCGCGACGCTGCTTCAGGAGCGAGGGCTGCGCGCCTCGCGCCAGGCCCCGGGCGACATCGAGCTCTTGGTCACCGATCGGCCGCGCAGCTTCGCCGAGATGACCGCGCGCTTCCTCGGCGGCCCGCCGCGCGAGGTGCGCGTGATCGATCTGTGAGGCTCAGCGCGGCGCTTCCTTTGCCTGCGCGCAGCCGACGAACGCGGCGTCCTTGGCGGCGGCGGCGAGCCGCTGCCGGCGCGTCGTCGGCTCGAGGGGCGCGAGCTCCGCGTAGAACTTCGCGCCGCGCTCGGAGAGGAACTTCTTGCCGGCGAAGGTCTCGAAATCGAAGCCGCACAGCTGCCGCAGGTCGTACTCCCAGCGCACGACCTCGCGCTCGACCAGGTAGGCGTCGGCGAGCGCACAGGAGTCGACCCCAGCCCGCTGCGACTCGGCGGCGAGCGTCTTGCCTGGATCGACGTCGACGCCCATGAGCCGCACGGCGAGCTTCTTCCCCTCGGGCGTCTTCATGCGAGGCTCCATCGCGATGAGCGAGCGATCGAGCCGCTCGAGCTTGGTCTTGCCCGGCTGCGGCGCGACGCGCTCGGCGTCGCACAGCGCCCGGACGTCGGCCTTGTAGCGCCCGCAACCCGAGAGGAGCAGCGCGAGCGCCAGCCACCCGGCGCGCATCTACTTGAGCCCCGCGGCGCTGCCGCCCGCGGCGAAGTGCAGCGTCACGCGCTTCATCGTGGGGTCGACGAAGACGCACGGGGCGGTGCACGCGTCGACGGCGTCCGCGCTCGGCGCGGCGTCGGGGGTCGCCCCGTCGACGTTCCAGCTGGCAGGGAAATCGTTGCGATTGGCGAGGTCCATCGTGATCGTGAGGGTGCCCGCGCCGCTCGCGGGAACAAAGGTCACGACGATCGCCTGGTTCTTGTCGGTGCCGCCGTTCACGTCGAGGATCGTCCCGTCGTCCCAGCTCGCGCGCGTCATGGCGTAGGGGACGGCGTAGGCGCGGTAGGTCGTCCTGCGCATCGCCGCGGTCACCACCGAGGGGTCGGTCGCCGCGCCGAGCGTGTCGACGTCGGCCGCGAGCAGCGGCAGCACCGCCCCCTCGCGCACCAGCACGATCGGATCGCCGAGCGCTGCGTCCATCGTGACCGCGCGCGCGCCGACGAACCGTGCGGCAGTCGACCAGCGCGTCCACGCGCCGGCGGGCAGGTACACCTCGCGCGACGTCGCGCCGTCGACCATCACCGGCGCGATCAAGACGTCGGGGCCGAGCAGGTACTCGTCGTCCGCGTGCGCGCCGATCGCCGCGACCTCCGACGGATAGGCGAGCGGCAGCGCGCGCACGGTGGGCGTGCCGTCGTGGGCGGCGGCGACCGACAGGGCGCGCAGGTACGGGTAGAGATCCGTGTGGCGCCGCGCGAGGGCGCGGAAGATCGTCACCGTGTCGGCGTCGTAGGTCCAAGGCGCGTGGCTGCTGCCGCCGCCGCCGTTCTGGAAGATCATCGAGTGCGCGTTGACCTCGGCCCAGCGCACGAAGCGCTCCTTGGTCGGTCGCCCGCCGCGGAAGCCCCCCGTGTCGGCCGCGAAGTGCGGAAAGCCGCTCGCCGCGAGGTTGATCATCCCGCAGACCGAGGCCGGCAGCCCGCCCACGGTCGGCGCGACGTGCTGCGAGAAGTCGTTGTCGAGATCGCCCGGCCAGATGGCGTCGACGTACTGCTGTCCGCCCGGCGACGATGCGCGCCCGACGATGAACGAGTCGTCGCGCAGCCCCGCGAAGGCGTCGCGATAGGCCCGATGGTAGGCGGGCGCGTACGAGAGGCGGCTCTTGCGCGAGGGCTGCCCGCCGACGATCAGCTCGAGGCGGCGGTCGAGGAACTCGGGGAGGATGTCCTCCGCGAAGTCGAGCTTGAAGCCCGCGGTGCCGAGCGAGGTGAGCTTCTTCAACTGGTCGGACCACCACGCGCTCGCGGGGGCCGAGGGGAGATCGAGCATGCCGACGTGCGTGCTCCCCGCGACGCTCGCCGGGGTCTCGAAGAGCGCCCCGCCGCTCGCCATGGTGACGAAATACCCCTTGGACTTCGCCTCGACGAAGAGCTGCTGCGCGAGGTTCGCGGGGGGATTCGCGGCGACCTCGAGGTAGGGCGTGCTCCAGTTGACGACCTCGAAGCCGAGCGCCCGCGCCTGGTCGATCATCCCCTTCGGATCGGCGAACGCGCTCGGATCGAAGGTCGAGTCGTCGTACGAAGACTGCCAGGGGTTGTCGATCCAGATGCAGCCGCCGGGGATGCGGTCGGCGCGCGTGGTGGTGAGATCGTCGAGCACCTTCGCCGTGTCGGTCCCCTCGTTGCGCCACTGCATCGGCGCGTAGGCCCACGTCGGCGGCAGGCGCGGCAGCCCTGAGTGGCGCGTGTTCGCCGCGACGATCTGCAGCGGATCCTGCGCGGCCCAGAGGCGCGCCGAGAACGAGCTCCCCTCGAACACCAGCCGCACGAGCGACCCATCGGAGCTCGCGACGTCGGCGCTGCCGACCTCGGTCGTGTCGACGGCGACGCCGTAGCCGCGCGAGGAGGCGAAGAACGGCACCGGCACGTGCGTCTCGTTGGTGCCGGAGGCGAACGCGCCGAGCCGGAAGGCGAGCGGCACCAGCGTGCCGCGGGCGTCGACGTGATCGAAGTGCTCGCCGAGGCCGACGTAGGCGCCGTCGTCCGCGGCGAGGCGCAGCTCGATCTGCACGACCGGCGCGCCTTGCACGTCCACGGCGATCGCGAGCGCCTCGGGCGCGTCGGCGGCGCCGGCGCCGAGGTAGAGCGAGATCGCGCTGTTCGCGTAGCCGGGCACGACGCCGCTCAGCTTAGTCGTCGCCCATGGGTAGGACGCGTCGCTCGCCGGCGCGGGGCGCAGCGCGCGCACGTCTACGAACTGCGTCTCGTCGCTCGTGTCGGTGTCGTGGAAGAGGGTGGGGTCGACCGGATCGAGGAGCAGCGCGATGAGCGAGCGCCCCGGCGGCGTGCCGAACAGCGCGGCGTCCCAGGGCGCGCGCACCGAGAGCGAGCCGTCGTCGGGCGACAGGCTCGCCGTCGCGGTGGAGCTCGGCGCGCCGAACGCGACGGCGATGGGCGGCTGCGGCGCGGGCGGCGCGCTGGTGCCGGAGCTGCAAGCGACGCCGGCGAGCGAGGTCACCAGCGCGAGCGAGGCGCGACGACGGACGGGCACCTCCGGATGGTAGCTCGCGCCCATCCGATCTAGCGATCGGGCCCCGTGAGCACGACCGACCTCCCCGCCGATCTCGAGAAACACCCGCTGCGCGCCACGATCGAGGCCGCCTTCGCCGACCGCGCGCGCCTCGCCGATCCGAACGTGAAGGGGGCCGTCGAGGAGACGATCGCCCTGCTCGATCGGGGCGCGATCCGGGTCGCGACGCCGCCGCCCGAGGGCGCTGGCGACGACGCCGACTGGACCGTGCACGCGTGGATCAAGCAGGCGATTCTTCTCTACTTCGCGATCGCCGGCATGCAGACCCACGAGGTCGGCCCGCTCGAATTCCACGACAAGATCCCGCTCAAGCACGGCCTCGCGCAGGCGGGCGTGCGCGTGGTGCCGCCGGGCGCGGTCCGCTACGGCTCGTTCCTCGAGCGCACGGCCATCGTGATGCCGGGCTACGTGAACATCGGCGCGTTCGTCGGCGCCGGTACGATGGTCGACACCTGGGCGACCGTCGGCTCGTGCGCGCAAATCGGCAAGGATGTCCACTTGGCGGGGGGCGTCGGCATCGGCGGCGTCCTCGAGCCGCCGGGGGCGCGCCCCGTGATCATCGAGGACGGCGCCTTCGTCGGCTCGCGCGCGGTCGTGGTCGAAGGGGTGCGCGTGGGTAAAGGGGCCGTCATCGGCGCGGGCGTCGTGCTCACCTCGTCGACCGCGATCGTCGACGTCCGCGGCGGCGCGCCGATCGAGCGCCGCGGCAGCGTGCCCCCGCGCGCCGTGGTGATCCCCGGCACGCGCCCCAAGAAGTTCCCCGCCGGCGAGTACGGCGTCCCCTGCGCCCTCATCGTCGGCGAGCGCTCGGCGAGCACCGACAAGAAGGTCTCGCTCAACGCGGCGCTGCGCGACTTCGACGTGCCGGTGTAGCCGCGCGCAGGGGCGAGCAGGCAGGCGGCGCGAGCCTCGCTTTGGGGTTGCTATTGAAAACGACTTTCATTATCAGCGTTCCTCGCACCGCCGCTTCCGAACAAGCTCGCGCGAATTCCGCGGGTTTTGCCCCGGTGCGGCGCTGCATTGAAAATGAAAGTCAAAACCACTATCAACTTTCTCGCCGTGATCGCCGTCGGATCCCTCAGCGCCTCCTCCGCCACGGCGACCCCGCGCCTGCTGCCTTTCACCTACCCCTACGAGACGCTCCCCGAAGGGAGCGCCGAGATCGAGCAGTTCGTCGATGCGACCTGGGTGCGCATCCCGAAGGCCATCGGATCGACCGACACGACCTTCGCGCCGGCCTTCGTTCACACCACCGAGCTCGAGTACGGCGTGACCGATCGACTCGAGGTCGCCTCGTACCTGACGTGGTCGCAGGACGCGTCGCCGACCCCGGCGATGACGTTCGAGGGGACGCAGGTGCGCGCCCGCTACCGCGTGGGTGACGAGGGGGAGCTGCCTGTGGACGTCGCCTTCTACCTCGAGGGGGCGCTCTTCCACGACGAGTACGAGCTCGAAGAGAAGGTCATCCTCTCGAAGCGCTTCGGCAACTTGCACGTCATGGCGAACCTGTGGGTCGAGCAGGAGTGGGCGCGCGGGCAGGCGGAGACGGCGCTCATCGTCAACCCGACGATCGGCGTGACCTACCAGCTCACGCCCGAGCTCCACCTCGGCGCGGAGTACTGGGCGCGCGGCGAGCTGGCGCCCGACGCCGCGGAGGGGTCGGTCGCGCAGTTCAACGAGCAGCTTCACCACTTCGTCGGCCCGGCGGTGTCGCTCACGTTCGGCAAGCTGTGGTGGACGGTGGCCGCCTACGCGCGCGTCGACCAGCTCTCGCGGGCGAGCCAGCTCGGCGACGCCTACGGCAAGGTGTGGCTGCGCACCGCCGTCGGCCTGGAATTCTAGGGAGATCGGAGGATGACCCGCGCCGCTCTCGCGCTTCGCGCGGCCGCGACGGTCGCCCTGCTCGCGTCGGCCGTCGGCTGCGGCGGGGGCCAGCCTTCGCCGGCGGCCGCGAGCGCGCGGACGGCGAGCGGCGAGCGCTTGTGGCGTTCGAAGTGCGGCGCCTGCCACGTGCCCGTGCGCCCCGGCAGCCACGGGCGCGGCTACCTCGAGCGCGCGCTCGGACGGCACCGCTCTCGCGTGAGGATGAGCGACGCGGAGTGGGGCTCGGTCGTCGACTACCTCGCGCGACCGGATCCGGCGCTGGCGACCTCGAGGTAGGGCGCGTCGCCCGCGCACGACCGGATCAGCGACGCGCGCGCGCCCGAAAGGCGCGCACGACCTCGCCGAACACGCGCTGCGTGGCTGGCTCGTCGATGACGGTGAGCGCCTCGGCGTCGAGCGTCGCCGGCTGCTCGCCGCGCGCGCCGAGCAGGCTGGTGAGCGCCGTCAGCGCCCGCTGCGCGTCGATCGCCCCGCTCTGACGACCCGGCAGCTCGATCGCCGCGCGCCGGACCTGGAGCCCGGCCAGCGTGCGCAGCGCCGCGGCGAGGCTGCGCTCGAACGAGGGCTCGTCGAAGGCCTCCGCGGGGCCGAGCCCGGCGATCACGATCTTGTCGAACGGGATCTTCGGGCGCCCCGGCATCAGCACGAGCTCCCCCGCGCGCCCGGTGAGGAAGCCGGACATGCACAGGCGCGACAGGCGCGCCCCCATGCGGAAATCGAGCAGCCCGGCGACCCCGCGCGGCGGCCGATCATCCTCGAAGAGCGGACAGAGCAGCGCCTCGCCCGCGAGCCGGTCGAGCGCGCGCAGATCGCGCTCCGCGAAGGCGAGGTGCACGCTCACCCGTCACGGCCTCCGCCCACCGCGCCCGCTCGGCGGCGCGCTGCGACGAGCCTCGACGCGCCCGGCCTCGTCGGCGACCCGCTCGAGCACGCCGTTGACGAACTTGGCCGACTCCTCGCCGCCGAAGCGCTTGGCGAGCTCGACCGCCTCGTCGATCGCGACGGCGCGCGGCGTCTCGCGGTGGTGCAAGAGCTCGAGCGCCCCGAGCCGCAGGACGTTGCGATCGACGCGCAGCATCCGCTCGAGCCGCCAGTTCTTGCTCGACGTGCGCAGCGCCTCGTCGAGCGGGGCGAGCTTGTCGATGGCCTCGCGCACCATCTCGTCGGCGAAGGTGCGCGCCTCGGGATCGACCGGCCCCTCCTGCGCCTCGGCGTCCTCGAACGAGCGCCAGTAGCGCGCGAGCACCACGTCGACGTCGATGCGCTCGCGCGCCCCCTCCGAGAAGGAGCCGTCGGCGTCGAGGGCGAAGAGGACCTGAAGCGCGATCGCACGACCTCCGGAGCGGGCACCCATGGTCCGACGCGCTCTAGCGAGGATGCACCCCGAAGGAAAGCGGGCGCGCGGCGCCGGCGGCTGAAAGGCCGTTCGAGAACGGCCTGCGGAGAGCGTGACGGACGGCAGCTCGCTCGGTCGACATGGGCTCGCTCCGGAGAAGCTCGGGCCCTTGCCGAGGAGCTCGACGGCCTGCTAGCGCGTGAACTTCTCACCGTTCCACTTGTAGGTCACGACGGGCTCGCGCGCCCACGGCAAGAGCAGCGGCTCGAGCCCTACCTTCTGCTCCTCGGGGCCGAACGGGTAGGTCTTCTGCGTCCACCCCTTGGCCGCGCCGCGCACGACCTCGATCGTCCCCTTCGCGCTGCCGACGCGCAGCGTGGCCTCGACGCGATCGGCGCCGATCGCGCGGGCGACCTCGACGCTGAGCACGGGGACGAGCTGCACCGACGAGCCCGACGGCCGCGGGGTGTAGACCGCGACGATCTCGCGCGCGACCTCCTGCTCGACCGCGCCGCCCGTGAGCGTCGCGCGGACGACCCCTCGCACGAAGATCTCGTCGCGCCCGTCGCCCGTGGCGTCGTGGACCGACACCTCGAGGATGTCCTTGTCGGACGCGAAGCGCGTCATCTGGGCGAACGCGTAGCCGGCGTTGTCGCCGCCGATGGCGACGACCAGGTCGCGGCCGTAGAGCGCGACGCGCCCCGTGCGGCCCGTCACGACGGTGACGTCGGCCACGTGGCGCGCGCGCACCTCGGCGCCGACGCCGCGATCCTTGCGGTATTGGCGAAAGACCGCGGAGGTGTCGGGCGGCGGCGCGATCACCGCCGCCACCGGCGCCGTGGTGGCCGTCGGCTTCGACGCGGCGGGCATCGCGGCCGGCGTCTGGCTCGTCTCGCGGTCCTTCACGAACGAGAGCGTCGCGCTAGAGAACGAGAACGACCGCTCCTTCACGCTGCCCCACGGCCACAGGATCGGATCGACGTCGGCGGCGATCGGCTCGCGGTAGCTCGCGACGGTCCAGCCCTTGGCCGGCTCGTAGCCGACGCTCGCCGTCGCCTTCCCCTTGGCGACCGAGAACGAGACGCGATCGCGCAGCTCCTCGCCCGATGCGCCCAGCACGGCGGTCTCGTGCGCGAACACGCGCGCGGGGCGCTCGCCCGCGAGCATCCACACGCCGAGCGCCTCGCGCGTGATCGAGCCCGCTCGCACGCGCGTGGTGAACAGGAGGTCGCTCTTCGCGTCACCGGTGACGTCGCGCGCTTCGAGCCCGAGCACCTCCGCGCCGACGTCGAGCGCGACGAACTGCTTGCCCTCCTTGAAGGCCGGGCCGAGGACGAACAGCGTGCGCCCGAACAAGAGGGCGCGCTCGTACATCGCGTCGCCCGTGAGATCGGCGATGACCTCGTAGCTCGCGTCTCGCAGCGTCTGCCGACGCGCGGCGAGATCGGCCGGCAGCCCCTGCTCGGCGAGCGTGAGCAGGTTGCCGAGCCGTTCGGGGGCGTCGACCGCGCCGCCGCTCGTCGCCCGCACGCCGCGCAACGACCGACCGTCGCCGTCGTAGACGCGCAGCGCGCCGCGCAGCCCCGCGCGCGTGGTCTTGGCCTCGGGGAACGCGCTCCAGGGGACGAACCCCTCGAGGTAGTAGCCGCCCCCCTTGCGGTTCGCTTCGAAAAGCTTGGCCGCGTCGATGGTCTTGCCGGCGCTCGGGCCGGCGCGATGCTTCACGGTGCCGGTGCTCGCGCCCGGGATCCCCGCGTAGAAGCCGACCTCGTAGGCCACGAGCGACGGCTGCCCCTTCCACACACCGACCTTCGGGAAGGCCACGATCAGCGAGACGCAGTCCTCGTTCGCGCCGAACGAGGAGGTCCGCCCGACGCCGCCCTTCTTGGCGACCTCGGCGCCGATCCAGAGCCCTTGGTCGTCGTAGCCTGCGTAGAACGTCGTGGTCGGGCCGCTCCCCTCGATGCTCTCGCTCGCCGGCGTCGAGCCGGGCCACTCGTAGAGCTTGCCGTCGAGCTTGATGGCCCCCGGTGCGAGCCGATCGAGCACGACGTCGGCCGCCCGGGCGAGGTGCGGCGAGAGGGCGGCGAGGAGCAGGGCGAGCGGCGGCGCGGCGAGCAGGGCGGAGAGGCGCATGGGGTCGAACGGGCCCGGACCGGGCACGCGGCCGGAAGTTCCCTTGGGGGAGCCGTCGCCGCAATCGGAGGGCCGAGCCATTGGACGGCCGTGACGTCCGGCGCTTCAGCGTGCGGCGTCGACGGACGCCCAGGCCCATCCGCGCGGCCGTTCGGGCGCCCCTCGGCGGTCGTGTCGTGATACGTATGCTCGGTGCAGGTCGAGCCACGCAAGCTGCGCGACGATCTCGTGATCCGCGGCGCCGTGCGCGAGGACGCGCATGCCATCGCGCGCATCCTCAAGGAGGGGGCCGACGACGGCCTCGTCTCGCGCGTCGACGAGGTCGATCCGGCCGCCGTGTCGCGGCAGATCGAGTTCGCTCGCGCGATGTCGAACTCGCTCTACGTCGTAGCGGCGGTGCCGCTGCCGGACGACGACGAGGTCATCGGCCTGCTGGCGCTCGAAGGGCAGCCGCTGATGCGCTTGCACGACGTCGCGCGGCTGACGATGGCCGTGGCGCGCCAGCACCGAGGCCACGGCGTCGGCCGGGCCATGATGCGCTACGCGCTGGAGGTCGCCGATCGCTCCGGCCAGATCCGCAAGATCGAGCTGCTCACGCGCGCGAACAACGAGACGGCGATCCACCTGTACTCGAGCCTCGGCTTCGCGGAGGAGGGGCGCCTGCGCGCGCGCCTGCGGCTCGAGGACGGCAGCTACCTCGACGACGTCTGCATGGCGCGGTTCAAGCCCCACGCCGCTGCGGAATGAGCGTGCCGCTCGGCCCGGGGCGAAGGCTCGTCGCGATCGCGGTGCTGCCGAT
>JAJXTK010000603.1 GCA_021783935.1 Myxococcales bacterium
CGCGACGTGCGGCTCGATCGGCGCCGCGCTGGCGCTCGTGGCGGCGCGCGCCGGCGACTACGCGCGCGCCGAGCGAGCGCTCGACGCCATCTCGGCGCGCCAGGGGGCGCCGGCGGCGCGCGAGGCGGGCGAGCTCGTGCAGAAGGCGCAGCTCCTCGCCAAGCAGGCGGCCCTCGCGCCCGAGGGGCCGCTGCGGCTGAACCTGCGCGCCAAGGAGCTCAGCACGCTCAACGCGTGGGGGCGCGCCTACGCGGTGCTCGCGCCCTACGAGCGGCAGATCCGCCTCGCGCCGGGCATGGCGTTCGGGTTCGCCGAGCTCGCGTTCCGGGCCGGCTACGCGGACGTTGCCGGCGAGGTGCTCGCGGCGCTCGTGCCGCCCGAGAAGATCGCGCCGATCGAGCACGCCTGGGCCCAGAAGATGGGCTGGGTGGCGCCGGACCCGGGGCCGCAAGCCGAAGGCGCAAGCCCGTAGCGCTTCAGTCCGCCGGCCCCTCGATCCAACGCACCTCGGCCCTCGCGAGCCAGGTGCGCTGCCGGCGCGCGAAGACGCGCGTCGCGCGGACGATCGCGTCGAGCAGCTGCGCCTCGGCGAGCTCGCCCGCGAGGTGGGCGCGCACCTCGGCGTAGCCGACGGCGCCCATCGGCTTGGACGCCCCGTGGCCCGCGTCGATCAGCGCGCGCGCCTCCGCGATCCACCCCCCTGCGAGCATCTGCTCGGCGCGGCGGGCGATGCGCGCCTCGAGCACCTCGCGCGGATGGCGAATCGCGAAGACCGTCGCGCGGTGGCGGCGCTCGCGAAAGCCGTGGGCCGCCTGCAGCGACGAGAGCGTCGTGCCGGTCGCCTCGAAGACCTCGAGCGCGCGCGTCACGCGCAGGGCGTCGTTCGGGTGCAGGCGCGCCGCGGCCTCGCGGTCCACCGAGGCGAGCCGCGCGTGCAGGGCCGGGGCGCCGAGGGCCTCGAGCTCGCGGGCGAGCCGCGCGCGGATCTCGGGCTGCGCGCGGGGCGCGTCGGCGAGGCCGTGCAGCAGCGCGCGGACCCACAGGTACGAGCCGCCGCACACGATCGGCCGCTTGCCGCGCGCGCGCGCCGCCTCGATCGCCGCGTCGGCGAGCTCGACGAAGCGCGCGGCGTCGAACGGCTCGCCGGGGCTCGCGACGTCGAGCAGGTGGTGGCGCACGCCGCCGAGCTCTTCGGTGGTCGGCTTGCCGCTGCCGACGTCGAACCCCCGGTAGACCTGGACCGAGTCGGCACCGATGACCTCGCCGTCGATCCGCCGCGCGAGCTCGAGCGCGAGGCGCGTCTTGCCGGACGCGGTCTCGCCGACCAGCTCGCGCAGCTCGGCCGCCGCGAGGGCGTCGAGGGCGTCTGCGAACCTCACCTGGGCCTCGGCGGCTCGGAGCATGGGGCTGTCACTGTCCTGAAACGGCCGGTCGGCCCACGAGGGGGGCGATCGCGCGCTGCCTCGTGCTCGCCCGCTGTTTTCGAGGGGCGTCGCGCGGACGGCGCGTGGCGCCTTCCCCGGGGCAGCGGGGCACGCTACCACCTCCGGCGCCCGTTCGCCGGCGCCCCCGCGCCACGGATGTGCACCCGTGAAGCCAAGCCCCGGGGGCGGCGGATACGACCCGAGCCCCGGCTGCGTCCACGCGCGCCGCCCCGCTCCCAGCAGGCCGTGGATTTTCTCCGAGACTGGCCGATCCTCTCCCGCGTGATGCCGCGATCTTCTCTGCGATCGACCACAGCCTCCTGACGGTCACGGTTTCCTCAGGCCGTTCATCAACGGTCTGCTAGTCGCGACGGCCCTGATTCTGCGAGAGGTACCCTCCATGTCGACTCCGAAGGCCCATCACCGCGTCCTCATCATCGGCTCCGGCCCCGCGGGGCTCACCGCCGCGATCTACGCCGCGCGCGCGAACCTCAAGCCGCTCTGCATCGAGGGGTGGTCGGCGGGCGGGCAGCTGATGATCACCAACGACGTCGAGAACTACCCGGGCTTCCCCGAGGCCGTCACCGGCCCCGAGCTCATGAAGAAGTTCCGCGACCAGGCCGAGCGCTTCGGCACCCAGTTCGTCACGGCCGACGTCACGCAGATCGACTTCGCGCAGCGCCCCTTCAAGGTCTGGGTCGAGGACGATCTCTACACCGCCGACACGGTCCTCGTGTCGACCGGCGCCTCGGCGCGCTGGCTCGACATCGAGACCGAGAAGGCGCTCATGGGGCGCGGCGTCTCGGCCTGCGCGGTGTGCGACGGCGCCTTCTTCAAGGGCGAGGACGTGATCGTGGTCGGCGGCGGCGACACGGCCATGGAGGAGGCGAACTACCTCACGGGCATGTGCAAGAGCGTCACGATCATCCACCGCCGCGAGTCGTTCCGCGCCTCGAAGATCATGTCCGATCGCGCCCTGAACAACCCGAAGATCCGCGTCATCTGGGACTCGGCCATCGAGGAGATCCGGGACGTCGCGGCCGGCAAGGTGACCGGCGCCGTGGTGAAGAACCTGAAGACGGGCGCCAAGTCGTTCGTCGAGGCGGGCGCGGTCTTCGTCGCGATCGGGCACGAGCCGAACACGCAGCTCTTCAAGGGCGTGCTCGACATGCACGAGAACAACTACCTGCGCACCAAGGCCGGCACGCCCCAGACGAACATCCCCGGCGTGTTCGCCTGCGGCGACGTCCAGGACTTCGTCTATCGCCAGGCGGTCACGGCGGCGGGCTCGGGCTGCCAGGCCGCGCTCGAGGCCGAGCGCTTCCTCGCCGCCAACGGGCACTGAGCCCACGGGGCGGGCGGGCGTCGCCACGTGCGTCGTCGCCGCGATGGTCATCATCACCGCCATCGCCGCGACCGATCACCGCCGCGTCCCTCGGCGAGCCCGGGCATCCACGGGTGTCCGGGCTCGCTCGCGCTCGCGGCGATGGGCCCTGCGTCGCGGGGCCGTGGCATCGAATTGAGTCCGGCGGCGGCCCGGCTGATACACTCGGCGCGATGGCCGACGAGGTCTCCGACGCAGGACCGCTCGCGCGCGAGGACCAGATCGCCAAGATCCAGCTGTTCTCGGGGCTGCGCCACGACGCGCTCCGGCTGGTCGCGCAGGTCGCCGTGGAGGAGTCGCACCCGATGGGGTCGGTGATCTTCCGGCACGGAGATCCGGGCGAGAAGCTCTACGTCATCCTCGAAGGGCGCGTGCGCATCTGCCGCGAGGTGCAGGGCATGGGCGAGGAGGCGCTCGCGGTGCTCGGCCCCGGCGAGGTGTTCGGCGAGATGGCGCTGCTCGACGACTCGACGCGCTCGGCCGACGCGCGCGTGCACGAGCGCTGCGCGCTGCTCGCGATCCACCGCGACGCGTTCGAGGATCTGCTCTTCGTCCACAAAGACCTGGCCTACGAGGTGCTGTGGAACGTGGTGCGGATGCTGACCAAGCGCCTGCGCGAGACCAACGACCGCTTCGCGATGCTCTCGTTCGCGTCGAAGTTCTGAGCCGCGTGCGCCAGCTCGGGCGCATGCGATACTCGCGCCGTGGACGACGCGCCGCGCTCCGAGCGCCCGACGCTCGACGACGACTCGGGGGCCGAGCTCTTGAGCGCCGGCGAGCTCGCGGAGCTCGATCGTCTGCGCCGTCACCTCGCGCTGCGTGCGGCCACCGACGCGCAAGGGGGGATCGCCTCGCGCCGGCGCGGGCAGTCCCCCGAGTTCGTCGATCACCGCGCCTACGCGCCCGGAGACGATCTGCGACGGCTCGACTGGGCCGTCTTGGCGCGCAGCGAGCAGACGGTCATCAAGCGATTCCGCGCCGAGGAGGAGTCGGCGGTGCGCGTCGCGATCGACGTCTCGCGCTCGATGGCCGTCGGGGCCCCTTCGAAGCTCCTGCTCGCGCGGCGCGTGGCGGCCGCCGTCGCGTACGTCTCGCTCGCCGACGGCGCGCGCGCGCAGCTCGCCACCTTCGGCGCGCGCGGCCTCGAGCTCACGCCCGCAAGATC
>JAJXTK010000604.1 GCA_021783935.1 Myxococcales bacterium
GCTGGGGGCGGAGGGGCCGGCTGCGCGGGTCGCTAGCGCCCGTCACGCGCGCGAGGCGGGCGATCGCGAGCTGCTCGCCGCGCACGCCCCCACGGCCGCCGACGAGGCGCTCGAGGTGTTCGCCTTCGAACACGCCGCGGGGCTCCTACACGACGCCCTCGGCGCAGACGTCGACGAGGCGCTCGCACAAGGCCTCCGTGTTCGCCTGGCGGAGGCGCTCGCGGCGGCGGGGCGCGGCGAGGAGGCGGCGCGGCTCTTCCTCGAGACCGCCTCGAAGGCGCGGGCGGCCGACGCGCTCGACCAGCAGCGACGCGCGGCGGACCTCCTGATCGCCAGCGGCAAGCTCGCCGAGGGGGTCGAGGTGCTCGGCCGAGTCATCCGCGCGATCGGCGGGCGGCTCGTGCTCTCGACCTGGCTCGTGCTGCTGCTCTACGCGATCGAGCAGCTCCGGCTGCGGGCGCGTGGCCTCGGCTACCGCAGCGCGGACCTCGCGCGCATGTCGGCCGAGCAGCTGCGCCGCATCGATCTCTGGTTCTCGGCCGGCGTCACCCTCTCGATGGTCCACACGATCGCCGCGCGCATCTACCAGACGCGCTACCTGCGCCTCGCGCTCGACGCCGGCGACGAGGGGCGCATCGCGCTCGGCCTCGCGATCAACGCCACCACCGCGACGCTCACCCCCTACGGCCGTGCCCGCGCCGATCGCCTGCTCGCCGAGCTCGCGCCGCTCGCCGCGCGCCTCTCCGACCCGCACCTTGAGGCGCTGATGGTCGGCACCCGCGGCATCACCTCGTACCTCGAAGGGAGCTTCGACGAGGCCACTCGCCACCTCGATCTCTCCGAGGTGATCTTCCGCCAGAACGTCGTCGGCTCGAGCGCCGAGCTCGCGGTCATGCGCACCCTCGACGTCATCTCACGCTTCCACAACGGCGACCTCGCCGAGCTCTGGCGGCGGCTGCAGACCTACGAGCACGAGGCGCGCGAGGCCGGCGATCGCTACCTGCTCACCAACGTCCGCATCGGCGTCGCCAATGCGCGCTGGCTCGCGCGCGACGACGCCCAGAGCGCCGCGCGCGAGCTCGACGCCGCGATGGCCGACTGGGGGAACGCGGACGCGCACCTGCAGCAGTACTACGAGCTCGTGGCGCGGGTGAACCTCGACGTGTACGCGGGGAGGGGCGACACGGCCCTCGCGCGCATCGACGGCGCCTGGAGGGCGCTGCGAAGCAGCTACGTGCTGCGGCTCGAGCGCCTGCGCATCGAGGCGCACCAGCTGCGGGCGCGCGCGGCGCTGGCGTCGTGGGAGCGTGCGCACGACCCTGGCCTGCTCGCGCGCGCCGAGCGCGACGCGACGTTCTTGTCGGGCCATCGACGCGGCTTCGCGCGTGCGCTCGGCGGGCTGGTGACCGGCGCGATCCTGAGCGCGCGCGGCGATCGCCGCGACGGCATCGAGGCCCTCGCGCGCGCGGCCGACAAGCTCGAGGAGCTCTCGATGCGCGTGTGGGCGGCCGCCGCGCGACGCCGGCAAGGGGAGCTCATGGGGTCCGCGGAAGGGGCAGCGCTCATCGCGTCCGCCGACCGCTTGCTCGCGAAGGAGGAGATCCTCAACCCCGAACGCTGGTGCTCGATGCTCGTGCCTGGCGTCGTCGTCGCGGCCGCCGAGCCGCCTGGCTGAGCCCGCGCGCAAGCCTTGGGCGCGGCGCGTCGTCGTGCTAGCCGAAGGACGTCTTGGCCCGCGCGATCCTCCTCCGCGACGTCCGCCGCCTCGATCCCATGGCGGCGCTCGACGATCGCGTCGACGTGCTGATCGAGGGGGGCGTCGTCGTGCGCGCGGGGCGCGGCGCGGGAGACTCGCTCGTCGGCCAGCCCGGCGTGCAGCTCGTCGAGGGGGCCGGGCGCTGGCTGCTGCCCGGCTTCATCGACCTCCACGTCCACTTTCGCGAGCCGGGCGAGGAGCACAAGGAGACCATCGCCTCGGGGCTGCGCGCCGCCGTCGCGGGCGGCTTCGTCACCGTGTGCGCGATGCCGAACACCAAGCCGGTCAACGACACGCGCGCCATCACCGAGCTCATGCTCGCCCGCGCGAAGGAGGCCGCGCTCGCGCGCCTGCACCCCATCGGCGCGATCACCAAGGGCCTCGCGGGCGCCGAGCTCACCGAGGTCGCCGCCCTTCGCGAGGCCGGCTGCGTCGCCCTCTCGGACGACGGCCGCTGCGTCACCGACAGCCGCGTGATGCGCCACGCGCTCGAGTACGCCGCGACCTTCGACGTCCCTTTGATCCAGCACGCCGAGGACCACGCGCTCACGGCCGGCGCCGACATGCACGAGGGGGCCATCTCGACGCGCCTCGGCCTACGCGGGTGGCCACGCACCGCCGAAGACGTGATCGTGGCGCGCGACTGCATCCTCGCGGAGGCGGCCAAGGCTCGCTACCACGTCGCGCACCTCTCCACGAAGGGCGCGGCGCGCATCGTCGCCGAGGCCAAGGCGCGCGGCGGCGCCGTCACCGCCGAGGTCACGCCGCACCACCTCCTGCTCACCGACGCGTCGGTCGCCGAGGGGCTCGGCTATCGCACCGAGTGCAAGGTGAACCCGCCGCTGCGCGAGCCCGAGGACCTCGCTGCGCTCCGCCAGGCGCTCGCCGACGGCACGATCGACGCGATCGCCACCGATCACGCGCCGCACCACCTGCGCGACAAGCAGGTCGAATTCTCCGCCGCGAGGCCGGGCATGATCGGCCTCGAGCTCTGCGTCCCGCTCTTGCTCGATCTCGTGCGCAGCGGCGAGCTGCCGCTGATGCGCCTCGCGTACGCGCTCACCGTCGGCCCTGCCAAGGTCGTCGGCCTCGAGGCGCCGCGCCTGATCGAGGGGGCGCGCGCCGACCTGACGCTCGTCGACCCAGACGCCACCTTCCGCGTCGAGCGCGAGACGCTCGCGGGCAAGTCGACCAACACGCCGTTCCTCGGCCGCACGGTGCGGGGCGCGATCGACGCGACCTTCGTCGACGGCCGCCCGGTGCACCTGCGCCGCGGCGCCGCCGGGCTCTCCGGCCTCGTCGACTGACCCGATCTCCCTCCGACCCCAAACCCTCGAGGCGAATCCATTGAGCGACGCGCGCGCGATCCTGGCCCTGAGCGACGGCAAGCACTTCGTCGGACGCGCGCTCGGCGCGCGCGGCGTGACGACCGGCGAGGTCGTCTTCACGACGGCGATGTCGGGCTACCAAGAGGTGCTGACCGATCCGTCCTACGCCGGGCAGATCGTCACGATGACCGCACCGCAGATCGGCAACACGGGCATCAACGCCGAGGACGGCGAAGACGAGCGCCCTCGCCTCGCCGGCTTCGTGGTGCGCGAGGCGAGCGCAAGGGTCTCGTCGTGGCGCGCCGACGAGTCGCTCGACGGCTACCTACAGCGCTGCGGCGTCGTCGGCGTCGAGGGGATCGACACGCGCGCGCTCACGCGCCACCTCCGCGACGCGGGCGCTCAGAACGGCGCGATCGGCGTGGTCGACGAGGTGAACGACGCGACGATCGCGGCGCTCGTCCGCAGGGCGCGCGAGGCGCCGTCGATGGTCGGTCTCGATCTCGCGACCGCGGTGTCGACCCGGCACCCCTACGTTTGGCGCGAAGGAACGGGCCGCTGGCACGCGAACGCGCCGGGCGCGACGCTCGCCGCGCGGCCCGACAAGCGCGTCATCGAGCTCGACTTCGGCCTCAAGCGCAACATCCTGCGGTGCCTCGCCGACGTCGGCTGCGAGGTGACCGTCGTGCCGGCCAAGACCTCCGCCGCCGAGATCCTCGCGCAGCGCCCCGACGGCGTCTTCCTCTCCAACGGCCCCGGCGACCCGGCGGCCCTCGACTACGCGGTCGATACGCTGCGCGCGCTGCTCGGCAAGCTCCCGGTCTTCGGCATCTGTCTCGGCCACCAGCTGCTCGGCCGCGCGCTCGGCGCGACGACCTCGA
>JAJXTK010000605.1 GCA_021783935.1 Myxococcales bacterium
GCGGCGGCGGGGCTCTGGCTGCGGCCGAAGCGCGCGCCCAACGGGCCGGCCGCCGTCACGCAGCACGCCTACCGCGGCACGCTGGAGCTCGCCGTGGGGGGCGCCTCGAGGGACGCGGTCACGCTCATCGACGCCGCGGGGGCGACGTTCGCGCTCGGCACCGGCGGCGTGATCCCCCCGGGCGGCCGCGTGCGCACCGACGCGCGCACGCGGGCGAGGCTCCTGCTCGACGACGGCTCGCGCGTCGTGCTCGATCGCGGCTCGGAGGTCGCGCTCGAGGCGTCGGCGGATCGCACGCTGCGCGTGGTCGAGGGGGCCGCCGTCGTCGACGTGCCGCCGTCGTCGATGGGCGCAAAGGTCCTCTTTCCGGGCGGCTCTGCGCGCGCGGCCGAGGCCAAGCTCGCCGTCGAGGTGCTCGACGCCAAGGCCGCTCGCAGCGCGATCGCCGTCGCGCGCGGGGAGATCGTCGCCAAGCGCGGCGCCCTCGAGACGACCCTCGCGCGCGGCGAGGCGGCCGTCGTCGACGGCGGCTCGAGCGAGGTTCGCCTCAGCGAGCGCGCCGGGCTCGGCCCCACCTTCGGCTGGTCGGAGCTGTCGAGCGCCGAGGTCGCGGCGCCGGGCGACGCCGCCTCGGTGCAGGGGCTCGGCGAGCTCTACGCGCGCGCGCCGGGCGGCGCCGAGACCTCGGGCAAGCCGCTGCGCATCGCCAAGGAGCGCGTCTCGATCAAGATCGCCGGTGAGGTCGCGCGCACCGAGGTCGAAGAGACCTTCGCGAGCGACGACCAGGCCGTGCTCGAGGGGGTCTTCCGCTTCCCCCTGCCGCCCGACGCGCAGATCGAGCGGCTCGCGCTCGACGTCGACGGGCGCTGGCAAGAGGGGGCGTTCGTCGATCGCGATCGCGCCGCGGCGATCTGGCGCGGCGTCATGTACAACGCGACGCCGCATCAAGAGGCGTCGACCCCCCGGCCGCGCGAGCAGTGGATCTGGGTGCCGGGGCCGTGGCACGACCCCGCGCTGCTCGAGTGGAAGCAGGGGGGGCGGATGGAGCTGAAGATCTATCCGATCCCCGCCAAGGGCTCGCGTCGCGTCGCGATCGCCTACACCCAGCGCGTCGCGCCCGCGGCGGGCGTGCGCCGCTACGTCTATCCGCTGCCGCGCTTCGGCGAGGGGAAGATCGCGGTCGAGGACTTCTCGGTCGACGTGCAGGTGGTGGGGCACGAGCCCTCGCGCGGCGTGCGCCTGCGCGGCTACGTGCCCGACACCCCCTTCGGCGGCGAGCCGGCCGTCGCGCGCGCGGCCTTCGCCCGCAGGTCCTTCACCCCCACCGGCGATCTCGTCGTCGAGTACGAGCGCAAGGACGAAGGGGCGCTCGCCAAGGCGTACGCGTTCGAGCCGCCGGGCGGCGGCGACGCGTTCGTGGCGATCTCGTTGGCACCGAAGATCGCCCGCGTGGCCGACGGCGCGGCGCGCACGCACGTGATCGTCGTCGACGCGAGCCGCTCGATGTACGGCGAGCGCTGGGCGCGGGCCTCGGCGCTCGCGACGCGCGTGATCGAGGAGCTCGACGGCCGCGATCGCGTCGCGCTGCTCGCGTGCGACGTCGCCTGTCAGCCGATGGACCTGGAGCCCTCGACGGCCTCCAAGGCCACCGCCGAGCGCGCGCGCACCTTCCTGTCCGCGATCACCCCCGACGGCGCGAGCGATCTCGGCGCGGCGCTGCGCACGGCGGGTCGGCTCGGCAAGGGCGCGGGGAGCGCCGGCGGCGCGCTGCGCGTGGTCTACGTCGGCGACGGCGCCCCCACGATCGGCGCGCGCGGCAAGGCGGATCTCGAGGCGATCGCGCGCGAGTCGCTCGCCGAGGGGGCGTCGCTCACCGCGGTGGCGATCGGCGTCGACGCGGACGTGCCGACGCTCGAGGCGATCGCGCGCGGTGGCGGCGGCGTGGTGGTGCCGTACGTGCCGGGCGCGTCGCTCGCGGCCTCTGCGCTCGACGTGGTCGAAGCGACCACCGGGGCGACGGTGCGCGACGTCGCGCTCACGCTGCCGCCGGGGCTCGGCGAGATCGCCCCGAGCGGGCTCGGGTCGCTGCGCGCCGGCGAGGAGCGGCTGGTGGGCGCGCGCATGCACGGCACGCAGCTCGACGGGGTCGCGAGGCTCACCGGGACGCTCGCGGGCAAGCCGTGGTCGGCGGAGATCCCGCTCACGGTGCGCGCCTCGTCGGAGGGGGCGAACGCCTTCGTCCCGCGCCTCTTCGCCGCGGCGACCATCGCCGATCTCGAGGCGCGCCCGGGGCCGCTCGAGCGAGCGAAGCTCGTCGAGCTCTCGACCACCTACGCCGTGCCGAGCCGCGCGACCTCGCTCTTGGTGCTCGAGAGCCCCGCGATGGCGAGCGCGTTCGGCGTGAAGCGGACGGCGCCGTTCGCGAGCTGGAGCGGCGACGAGGCGGCGCGCGGCACCGCGACTGCGGCGCCCGACTTCGAGTCGGCCGAGCAAGCGGGCCTCGGCAGGCTCGGCGCCGAGCGGCGCGCGGGGGCCGTGGTCGGCGGCGGCTTCCTCGACGGCGCCGGCGACCCAGCGCCATCGGCGCAGACGCACGGGCCCGCGGTGCCGGCTCGCCGCGCGGCGCCCAAGACGCAGGTCGCTGCCGAAGAGTGGGGCGGCGGCGGGGGCCACTGGCAGCAGATGCGCGAGGAGTGGTATCGCACGGCGAGCTGGCAGAGCGCCCCCGAGGTGCCGGCCTCGCTCGAGGCGGCGATCGGCAAGGCGCGCGCCGCCGCGCTCGCGAGCCCCGACGCGCGCGATCGGCTGGTCGAGCTGTTCGGCCTCGTCGCGCGCCGCGACGATCTCCACGACGCCACGGCGCTCATGTCGACCTGGATCGGCCGCGATCCGCTCGATCCCGAGGCGCTGTTGCGACGCTCGGAGCTCGCCGCCCGCGAAGGCGATCGGGCCCGCGCGCTGCGCGTCGAGCTCGGCGCGCTCGACGTGCGCCCCGACGACTTCGAGCTCGCCGACTCGCTCGCGACCGTGGCGCTGCGCGCGGGCGATCCGAAGCTCGCCTGCGCGCTGCGCGGCGTGCGCGCGGAGGTGAAGCCCGACGACGTCGAGGGGCTCGGGCGCCGGGTGGTCTGCCTGCGCGAGACGGGGGACGCGCCCGCGGCCGAGAGGCTGCTCGGCGCGCTCGGGCCCGAGCGCGCGCGCGCGATCGAGGCGGCGCTGCCGATCGCTGCGGTCACGGTGGCCGGGCCGTCGACGACCTCGAAGGTGTGGGGCGATCTGGCGATGGACGCGACCTGGAGCGCCCCGACCGGCGGCAAGGGGGTCGACCTCGATCTCGCCCTCATCGACGATCGCGGCACGCGCTGGTCGTGGCTCTCGCCGCGCAAGCTCGAGGCTGAGGGGACCACGAGCCTCGGCCACGAGTCGATGGCGCTCCGGTGGGTGCAGGGGGGCGACTGGACCTTCGAGGTGGTGCGCGCCGACGCGGCCGACGCGACCCCGGCGGCGGGCACGCTCAGCGTCCGCTTCCTCGGCGAGACCAAGACGTTCCCGTTCACGATGAGCGGCCCGCGCACGACGATCGCGCGCCTGCACGTCGGGTGGGCGTCGCGGTGGGTTCCGATGCCGTAGGGGGCACGCAGGGGGAATCTCCGCCGCACGTCGTTCTGACCAACGTCAATCACGGTCATACCTGGGACGGCTGGTCGAGGAATACCGTCACCGTTCCCAGCCCCGCCGGCGGTCATCAGTGAACGGATACCGTTCGAGACGGTCGTCGTCGCGATTCGACGCGTCGTGATCCGCTGGCTGCCGCGCTGTCCGTGTTGTCGACGGCCACACGTACCCAACCCCGGTTGAAACGGGTCGGGATCCCGCCCTGAGCGCGATCGTCGCTGTTACAGCCCCCATCCCCGCCCTTCCCCCGCGGTGCGGGGGAAGGGAGATCGCGTGGCGCGAACGCGCGC
>JAJXTK010000606.1 GCA_021783935.1 Myxococcales bacterium
CCCCCGAGCGGCTGCGCAAGGAGCTCCCCTTCCTCGGCGTGCTGCTGAAGAAGGAGCAAGACCTCGAGAGCTTCATGGACGACCGCCGCCGCGGCCGCGCCTGAGCTGGCCGTCGCCGCACGACCCTCGTCCGGCGGGCGAGGTGCGCCCGGTCACGTCGACACGCACGGTCGCGCTCGGGCCGGCTCCTCTTCGGCGCGAGGCGGTCCTGTTTCGGCCGTTGCCGACAGAAGGGCGCGGCCGGTAGTGTAGCAAGGGCCATCCATGGCCGCGTGCCCGCAGTGCCAAGCCCCCTACGATTCGTCCAACCGGTTTTGCCCCTCGTGCGGGTTTCCGGTGGGCGAGATCGCGGAGCGTTCGGACGACCCGTTGGTCGGCAAGAGCCTCCCCGGCGGCTACGTGTTGCTCGAGCTCATCGGCGTCGGCGGCATGGGGCGCGTCTACCGCGCGGAGCAGAAGGCCCTCGGCCGCACCGTCGCCGTCAAGGTCATTCACCCGCACCTCGCCGGCGAGGAGGGGGCGGCGCAGCGCTTCATCACCGAGGCGCGCGCGGCGAGCCGGCTCAACCACCCCAACGTCGTCGGCGTGATCGACTTCGGTCGCACGACCGGCCCCGAGGGGGGGCTCCTCTACCTCGTGATGGAGTTCCTGCGCGGGCGGGACCTCGCGCGCGTCGCCTACGAAGAGGGGCCGCTCGCCTTTCCGCGCGTCATCGACGTGCTGAAGCAGACCCTCGCCGCGCTCGACGAGGCGCACCACATCGGGATCATCCACCGCGACGTCAAGCCCGAGAACATCGTGCTCGAGCCGATGCGCGGCGGCGGCGACTTCGTGAAGGTGGTCGACTTCGGGCTCGCGAAGCTTCGCCCCGACATGCTCACGGGCATCACGCCCGGCAACACCGGAATCACGAGCCCGGGCATCGTCTGCGGCACGCCCGACTACATGAGCCCCGAGCAGGGGCGCGGCGACCCGCTCGATCCGCGCAGCGACATCTACGCGCTCGGCGTGATCATGTTCCAGCTGCTCACCGGCCAGCTGCCGTTCGAGGCGGCGTCGCCGACGCAGGTCGTGCTCATGCACCTGCAGCAGCCGCCGCCCGATCCGCGACGGCTCGCCCCCGAGCGGAAGATCCCCGACGTGCTCGCCGAGATCTGCCTCACGGCGCTCGAGAAGGATCGCAACCGGCGCTACGCCGACGCGCAGGCGTTGACCCGCGCGCTCGAACAGGCGCTGACGCTCTTCGCGCTCCCGAGCGGGACGCTCCGCACGGCGGCGACGGCGACGGTCGCCTGTCCGTCGTGCAAGGCCCTGGTGCCCGCGGGGCAGAAGTTCTGCGGAGAGTGCGGCGCGCGGGTGGTGAGCACCTCGCCGCCCGAAGTCGATCGCGAGCGCGCGGCCACCGCCACGCGCGACCTGACGCCCGCGCGACGCGCGGCACCACCGCCGACCTTCCCGGCGCCCGCTGCGCGCCCGAGCGGCACCGCACCGCTGACCCTCCCGCTGCCTTTTCTCGGGCGCGAGGATGACCTGAGGTGGCTCGACGATCGGCTGCGCGAGGCCGGCAGCGGCCCGCGCGGCGCCCGCCTCGTCGGCGAGGTCGGCGTCGGCAGGACGCGCCTGCTCGGCGAATTTCTCTCGAGGGCCCGCATCTCGGGCGCCGCCGTGATCTAGGTCGCGCACGATCCGGAGGGGGCCGACATCGGCTACTTCGGCCTCGCAGACGCGATCGAGAAGCTCACGGGGATCAGCCGCGACACCGATCTGAAGCGGCTCGTGATCGAAGACCCGCACCGCGACGAGGTCCTGCGCGGCCTGCAAGAGGTCGTCGTGCGTCCGCTCGGCTCGCGTATGCCGCCGGAGACGCGACGCTACGCGGCCGCCGCGGCGCTCCGATGGGCGATTCAGAGCGCCTCGCGCAGCGACGACAAACTGCCGATCGTGCTCGCGCTCGACGACCTTCCGCGGCTCGATGGCGCGAGCCGCCACGCCATCAGCGACGTGCTCGGCGAGCCCCCCTCTTGCCCGCTGCTGGTCGTGGCGACGCACCCTCCCGGCTTCGACGCCGGTTGGCCGTCCGGGCGCTCCGCCGCCCGGGTCTTGCAGGGGCTGCCGAGCAACCTATCGCTCGGCACGCTGCGCCAGCTCTCGTCGCCGACGGCGGCCAGCGCGGCAGAGAGGCTCCAAGAGGGCGAAGCGCGCGGCGTCGCGCCGCTCTACCTCGACCAGGTCGTGCGCTTCTCGCAGGAGGGGGGAGGCCCCGCGCCGGCGCGCGTCGCGGACCTGATCGTGCTGCGCATCGAGCGGCTCGGCGCCGACGCCCGGCGCGCGCTGCAGGCCGCGGCCGTGGTGGGCGAGGAGGCCGACGGCGCGAGGCTCTCGGCGCTGATCCCGGGCGGGGTGCACATCGCGAGCGCGCTCGACCGCTGCGTCGAGGCGGGCTTCGTCGAGGTCCTGCCGGAGACCGGCGGATCGCCGATGGCCGGCGTCCGCTTCGCGCACCCGCTCTTCCGCGAGGTCGCCCTCGCGACGCTGCCCGCCGGCGCGCGGCGCGATCTTCACTCGAAGGCGGTCGAGCTCGCGGCCGAGCGCGAGGCGCCCATCGAGGTGCGAGCCCTGCACGCCTACCTCGCCCAGGACGCGCTCGAGGCGCTGCTGCTGCTCGAACAGGTCGCCGATCGCTGCTCCCAGCGCGATGACGACGACGGGGCCATCATGGCGCTGCGGCGCGGCCTCGAGCTCGCCCGCAGGGCCCTCTTCCGCGGCGACATCGACGATCCGGAGCGCGCGGTCGTGATCTTCAGCCGCAAGCTCGGCGACGCGCTCGCACGCGCGGGGTTCCTCACCGACGCCGAGGGGATCCTGCGCGAGGCGCTCGATCTCGCCGGCCCCGCCGACAGCGACCGCGCCCGTCTGCTCGAGGCGCTCGCGAGGGTCGCCCGCGCGAGGGAGCGCCACCCCGAGGCGCGCCAGCTGCTCAAGGACGCGATCGCGACCGCGGCCCGCTCGGGCGCGCGGGAACTGCTCGCGAGCCTGCAGCAGCTCGAGTCGCAGTGGCGCGCGGCTTCGTGAGACGGAGCCGCTGAGAGGGAGATGCGCGGCGTCGGTAGCTGATGGGCGCGGCTGCGGCTGCGGCTTCGGCTCTCACGCCTCCAGCAGTCGTCGCAGCGCCACCGTCACCTCGCACGCCGGCAGCCCCACGACCGCCCCGTAGCTCCCCTCGATGCGCGCGATGAACGCGGCCGCGCCTGCTTGGATCGCGTAGCCGCCGGCCTTGTCGAGCCCCTCGCCGGTCGCGACGTACGCCGTGAGCTCGTCGTCGACGATCGCGCGCATGACCACGCGCGTCGCGACGCTCTCGACGTGCCGCGCCCCGGCTGGCGTGGCGAGGGCGAAGCGCGTGGTGACCACGTGCGCGCGCCCCGACAGCGAGCCGAGGATGCGGCGCGCATCGGCGTCGTCGACGGGCTTGTGCAGCAGCCCCCCATCGAGCTCGACGGTCGTGTCGGCGACCAGCAGCGCGTCCCACGCCGTCTCGACCTCGGGTGCGGCCGCGAGCGCGGCGGCGAGCTTCGCGTCGACCACGCGCGCGAGGTAGGAGGCCGGCGGCTCGGCCGGGCGCTCGTCCTCGTCGACCTCGATGGGCCGGACGATCACGCGGTGCCCGAGGGACTCGAGGATCGCGCGGCGGCGAGGCGAGGCGGACGCGAGGAGGATGACCGGCGCGGCGTGCACGCGCGAACGTCTAGCAGGCCGTTGATAAACGGCCTGCGGAAACTGTGACCGTCAGCAGGCTGTGGTCGATCGCGCGGGAGATCGCGGCATGATTCGGGAGAGGATCGGCCGGTCTCGGAGAAACTCCACAGCCTGCTAGCAGGCCGTTGAGAAACGGCCTGCGGAAACCGTGACCGTCAGCAGGCTGTGGTCGATCGCGCGGGCGATCGCGGCATGACC
>JAJXTK010000607.1 GCA_021783935.1 Myxococcales bacterium
GGACGCCGCGGGGGCTGGCGAGCGCGCGGGCGACGGCGCGGCGCAGGCGAGCGCGAGCGACAGCGGGGCGGCGACCGACGCCATCGCGAGCTTCAGGCGCATCACCGGCGAGGCTGGCACGGCGCTCGGCACGCGGCCAACGCTGCGCGCCGTGGGCCGCGACGCGAGGGCCGATCCATCGCCGATGGTCGCCCGCGCGACCCCGTCGTACGCGCGACCCTCTTCGATGCGCCCGCCGCCGTCTTCCGCCCCACCCACGTCCCCGCCGACGCACCTGCCCGCCGAGGCGACCTTCGAGATCGACGGCGACGTCGGCCTCATCGAGGCGCGCCTGGCCCTGCCCGAAGGGGCGAGCCATCTCGTGGTGCTCGCGCACCCGCACCCTCTCTACGGCGGCTCGATGCACGACGGGGTCATCGTCACGCTGGCGCGCGAGCTCGGCGCGCGGGGCGCGGCGACCGCGCGCTTTCAGTTCCGGGGCGTCGGCCGGAGCGAGGGGCGCCACGACGGCGGCGCGGGCGAGACGCGCGACCTCATCCGCGTCGCCGAGGCCGCGATGCGGCTGCGCCCTCGGGCCCGGCTGTCGCTCGCGGGCTACTCGTTCGGCGCGTGGATCGCCGCGCGCGCCGCCTCCTCGCTGCCGATCGATCGGCTCGTGCTGGTGGCGCCGGCCGCGGCCATGTTCGACTTCACGGCGCTGCCGCGCGCGGGGCTCGCCGACGAGATCGGCGTGGTTGTCGGCGATCGCGACGTCTTCTGCACGGTCGAGCGCGCGCGCGCACTCGCCGCGCACTTCGGCGCGCGCCTCGCGCTGTTGCCTGGCGCCGATCACTCGCTCTTGACCTCGCGACGCAGCCTCGGCGCGCGCGTCACGCCGTTTCTGCTGGGCGAGGCCGACGGCGTGGTCACGCGCGACGAGGCGAACCCCGAGCTTTCGCCCCTGCGATGAGCAGCATCCTCCCGCCGCGGCGCCTCGCGGCGATCGCCCGGAGCGCGCCGCCGCCGGCATCCACGACGATCTCGTTCGCCCGGCGGTCGGAATCGAGGGCGAGCGCGACGTCGTCGCCGACGTGCTCGGCGCCCTGACGGTGCTCTTTCGGCAGGCGGCCTCGCTGCGGCTTGCCGAAGAGGGGAGCGAGCGCCGCTGGCAGGCCGTGGAGCTGCTCTGCGACCGGCCGATCCTCTCCCTGGTCATGCCGCGATTTCCCGCGCGATCGACCACCGCCTGCTGACGGCCACAGGTTCCGCAGGCCGTTTCTCGACGGCCTGCTAGTCGCTTCGCCGCCGAAAAGATGGCGGCGGCTCGAGGTCCTCGAGCCACCCCTCGAGCCCCTCGTCGGGGGCTTCGAGCTGCACGGCGACGCAGTGACGCCAGAGCCCGTCGGGATCGTCCGCGTTCGGCTCGCACCGCACGACCACACCGCCGAGCGCGCGCTCCGCGCTCCCCTCGCGCGGCGCGCGCACCGTCAGCGAGACCTTCGTCCCGACCTCGAACGGCGCACTGGTCAACACGAGCAAGCCCCCCTTGCTCGCATCCCGGCTGACTGCGAGCGCGGGCTCACGATCCGGCCCCCTCAGCTCGACAGCCATCCAGATCCGCGTTCGCTCGAATGCGCGACGCTGCACGCTGTGAAGCCTACCACCGGGAGCCGTGCGCACACGCAAGATCGCGGCGATCCAACCGCCGTCGCATGCCTGATCAAACCTTGACGAGCTCGAGCTTCGCGCTGGCCCCGAACGCCGCCACGTGCCCCGACTCTTCCCCTACGTAGACGTCGCAACGCTCGTCGACGCGAAGCAGATCGGGGACCAGATCGCACGGCTCGACGACCCCGACCACCGCGCCGTCCGAGGGGCGCAGCACGCGCACCTTGTCTTGCGGGACGAAGAGCGCGCCAGCGCGGAGCACCGGCTCGAGCCGACGCGGGGCGTCTCCGAGGAACGGCGCGTCGAAGAGGTGACGCCACGCGGTCTCGCCGCTCTCCGCGCTCACCGCGCAGACCTCGCCGGTCGGCAGGTTCAAGACGAGCACGTCGTCGAGCGGCAACAGGCTCGTCCCCGCCGGCCACGCGCCGGGCGCGACGCTCCAGCGCTCGACGCCGCTCGCGCGATCGAGCGCGATCATGCCGAGCCCGCGCCGATCGCGCGTCGCGACGAGGATGACTCTCCCGAGGACCATCGGCGCCGACTCCGTCGCGATCGACGCCTCGAGGGGGCGCTCCCAACGGCGCGCGCCCGACAGCACGTCGATCACGTGCAGGCGCGCCAGCCCCTGCGGCTCGCCGGCGAGCGCGAAGAGCTCCTCGCGCTCGGTCGACGGGGGCGCGGCGAAGCGCAGGCGATCACGCAAGCGCCACACCACGTGGCCGTCGAGCGCGTCGATGGCGACCAGCTGCGCCTCGTCGCTCGCGACGATCAGCAGGCGCCCGGCGCGACGGATCCGGATCGAGCCGGGGCGCGCCAGCGTATAGCGCCAGCGCGGCTCGCCGCTCGTGAGATCGAAGGCCACCAGATGGCGGTCGCCGTCGGTGGCGACCAGCAGGCGAGGCAGCCCGGGCGCGACGACGGTGCATGCCGCGGGCGTTCCGCGCGAGCGCGGCGCGCAGCTCTGCGACCAGCGCACCGAGCCGTCGCCGAAATCGCGCAGCTCGAGGCGCCCGTCGCCCCGCAGGCGCGCCAGGCCGAAGGCGGTCGGAAGCGTCGTCGCGCGCACGGTCGGCACCCGCCAGAGCGTCGAGCCGTCGTCGCGCGCCACGCACGCCGTCTGCGCCGTGCCCGAGAGCACGAGGCGATCGCCGCACAGGAAGGTCGCGCGCAGATCGATGCCCGGCACCTCCGCCGTCCAGCGCGGCGAGAAGCGCATGCGACGAACCGGCGCTGCGCTCGACGCGCGCGGGGCGGCCGCCGGCGCAGAGCCCGTCGACCGGGCGTTCGCGAGATAGGGGCGGTAGCTCTCGCGGCGCGTGTTGACGAGATCGCTCTCGCCGAACGGCC
Organism: Myxococcales bacterium; assembly: GCA_021783935.1. Lineage (GTDB taxonomy): Bacteria > Myxococcota_A > Polyangia > Polyangiales > JADJMO01 > CAIXWQ01. Next base: position 2,995 of record JAJXTK010000607.1, read on the forward strand.
CGACCGGCCGCGCGACGTCCCGCAGCCGATCGCTCAGCTCCTTCACCCGCCTGCGGAGCGCCATGAGCCGGAGGTTCGCGATCTGCGCGCGATCGCGCCGCAGCACGGCGCGCACGAGGGCGCGGCCGAACGACACAGCCGCGTCGACGAGGTCGGGCCCCTCGAGGGACGGGAAGCTCGCCAAGCTCCGCGACGCCGGCTCCTCGGACGACAGCGCGCCGGCGAGCGACAGCGTGAGCTCTCCGGCGGGCTCGAGGCGCACGCCCACCATCGGCCCCCCGACGTCGTTGCGCACGTGCAGCGGCTTGCCCCGCTCCCACCCGTCGAGCACCTGCTTGCCGAGCTCGACTAGCCGCTCGGCGACGAGGAACGTGTGCACGTCGCCGAGATCCTTGGTACGCCCGCGGATCGTCGCGCGCAGGCGCCCGCGGCCCAGCAGCGAGTGCAGGTCGGACGCCTCGACGGCGTGATCGGTCGGCGCGCCCGCCTCCGACACGCGCAGCGGAAGCTCGCCCGAGAAGGCGACGCGCAGCCCGGGCTCTGCCTCGACGATGGCCGCGACCTCGCGCGTCGGCGGCAGCGGCGAGAGCGCGCCGAGCGCGATCGAGCGCAACGCGTCGCGCGCGGCCGCTAGCTCGTCGGCCAGCGCCCCCTCCGAGCGGCCGCTCAGCGTGAGCAGGTCGAGCGCCGCCGCGGTGCCCGCGACGACCTCGCCGATCGACACGCGCCGATCGTGCACGGCGATCTCGGCGTCGGGGCCGTTGCGCAGCACCGATAGCGCGAGCGAGCGCTGCCCGTCGGCGACGTCGATGCGCTCGAGGCCGAGCTCCCATGGGGCGTCGTAGAAGCGGACGATGGCGCGACGACGCAAGCCCGAGGCGAGATCGACGACCGCGTGCGCGAGGTCTCGGACGACGCACGCGGCCTGATCAGGATCGACGCGGGCGGTGACGTTCA
>JAJXTK010000608.1 GCA_021783935.1 Myxococcales bacterium
GCGACTCTTCGCGGCGGCATCGATCCGGGCGTGCTGCGCATGCTCGGCGAGGAGCACGATCTCGACGCGGTGGCCGTCGCGGCCGACGTGATGCGCCCCCCGTGCGGCATCGAGATCGCGGCGACGCTCCGCGACGCGCTCGAGCGGATGATCGAGCTCGGCGTGCGCGAGCTGCCGGTGCTCGACGGGCGCGGGAGGCTCGCGGGGCTGCTCGACGAGCTCGAGGTCACGCGCAGCTACCTCGAGGTCGGTCGCGACTCCGTCGGCGAAGGCGACGCCGCGCGCACGTCGGGGGAGCCTTGACGGCGAAGCCCGTCGCCCCCCAGCCCTTGATGCATCCCTGAGCGCGGGTCGTGCCTCGTCATCCCCGACGCCCGCGCGGGGCGCCCCGCTCGCTCGTGCTCCGCCGCCGTCTTCCGACGCCCAACACCCCCTCTTGCTCGCCTCCGCATCGCGGCCGCGCCATGCTCCGCCGCCGATGAAGCGCTCGCGTCGCCCGCTGATGCTCCTGGCGATCGTGGTCGTCGTCGGCGCCGCGTGCACCTTCGATCGCGCCTATCGCCAGGATCCGATCGCGGCGACGCCGCCCAACTGCATCCTCGGCGTCACCCGCTGCGACGGCGATCGGCTCGAGGCGTGCGTCGTCGGCCTCGACGGCAACGCCGGCTGGGCCAGCCGCGTCGACTGCGGCGCCCAGGGGCTCACCTGCGCCGGGGCAGATCTCGGCTGCCGCGTCTGCCTCCCGAGCTCGACGACGTGCGGCGGGCCCACGCAGAGCCGCGTCGACACCTGCCGCGCCGACGGCTCCGGCTACGACCCCGGCACCGAGTGCACCGGCGCCGGCGTCGCGTGCCGCGCCGGCGTGTGCGGCAACCTGTGCGCCATCGCCACCCAGGAGCGCAGCAACGTCGGCTGCGAGTACTGGGCCGCGCAGCTCGACAACGCGCGCATCAGCCAGTCGATGAACGCCGCCGCGCAGCAGTACGCGGTGGTCGTCTCGAACCCGCAGCACGACGTGCCCGCGAACGTGGTCGTCGAGCAGGACGACGCCCTCATCGGCAAGCCCGCCGTCGTGAGCACCGTGGCCAAGTCGCACGTGCTGCCGCAGAACCTCGAGGTCTTCCTGCTCGGTCCGCGCTGGGTCGACGGCGCGATCGACACCGAGGGCACCGGCGAGACGAACACCGCGGTCACGCGCCACGCCTACAAGATCACGAGCGACGTGCCGATCGTCGCCTACCAGTTCAACCCGCTCGACAACGTCAACGTGTTCTCGAACGACGCCTCGCTCCTGAAGCCGGTCGAGGCGATCGCGGGCGCCGCGCGCTACGTCGTCGCCGGCTGGCCGCAGACCATCGCCGTCGACAGCGACCCCGACAAGAACTTCGGCCTGAACCTGCGCAACTACCTGGCGATCATCGGCACGCGGCCGAACACGACGGTCACCGTGAAGACCACCGCCGACATCGTCGCGGGGGGCCCGGTCTCCGCGGTGCCCACCGGCAGCACCCTCAGCTACACGCTCCAGCCGTTCGAGGTGCTCAACCTCGAGACGGGCGCCTTCCACGCCGACTTCACCGGCTCGATCGTCGAGGCGAGCGACGCGGTCGTCGTCTTCAGCGGCAGCGAGGCCTCCGACGCGCCCCACTGGGATCGCTTCTCGCAGCGATCCTGCTGCGCCGATCACCTCGAGGAGCAGCTCGACCCCGCGCGCACGGCCGGGCGGCGCTACGTCGTCGGCCGATCGCCCAGCCGCACCCGCGCGGTCATCGCCGCCGGCGCGACCGGCATCTCGCAGATCGCGGAGCCCGAGTTCGTGCGCGTCATCGCCGTCGCCGACGGCAAGGTCCACGTGCGCACCACGCTGCCGAAGCCCGACGACGACTTCGTGCTCGACGGGCCGGGCGGCTTCCGCGAGATCGTCTACAGCCAGGACTTCGCGCTCGAGAGCGACGGCGCGATCCACGTCATCGATCTGCAAGCCTCGCAAGATGCAGCGGGCGTCCCGCGCGGCCTGCCGGGGGGCGATCCGAGCCTCATCGTCGTGCCGCCGGTCGAGCAGTACCGCGCCGACTACGTCTTCCTCACCCCCGACAAGTACTCGTTCGACTTCGTGTCGATCTTCGCCCCCGCCGGCACGCAGCTCCTGTTCGACGGCGCCGCGTTCGACGACGGCGCGTGCGAGCGCGCGACCATCGGCGGCGCGGTGAGCCCCGTCACCGGCCAGCCGAGCGCGGCGGGGTGGGACATCTGGCGCTGCCAGCTCTCCTTCCCGGTCATCGACCCCTCGCAGCCCGCCGGCAAGAACGTGCTGCCCGGCCGCCAGAACGACGGCGTGCACCGGCTGCAAGCGAGCCGCCCGGTGACCGCGATCGTCTACGGGTTCGACTCGTACGTAAGCTACGCGTACGCGGCGGGCACCGAGCTCACGACGATCGCGCCGCGGTGAGGGCCCGCGCGGACGCTCACCGGGCTCCGCGAGCTCACTCGGAGGGGACGCAGTCGTAGGTGACGTTCCACGAGACGAGCGTGGGCGAGGTGACCGTCGTGGTGTTCGCGTTCAACATCGCGGTCATGATCAGCACCGGGTTGGAGTTCGGCACGATCGCCGTCGAGAGGTCGATCGGGCAGGTGACCCCGCCTGCGCTGTCGGTGGGCACCTGACAGGTCTGCGGGCCGGCCGTGGTCGACGACCCGATCGGCGCGTAGCCGGCGGTCGCCACCGTGACCGACGGGGCGGTGGTCGCCGCCGCGAGCGTGGCGCCGGTCTGGAACGAGAACACCACGTCGGTGCCGACCGGATCGGTCGTCGAATAGGTGAAGAGCCCCCACTTGACGGCCGTGCCCGACGGACAGGTCCCGGCCTGGAAGGTTCGCACGAACGGCACGCTCGCGGGCACGGTCGGCCCGCTGACGCAGACGCCGGTCACGTTCCCCTGCTGGAAGCTCCAATTGCCGTCGTTGTTGGTGCACTCCTGCACGGTGTTGGACACCGGGATCTTCGGGTCGCAATTGGCGGTGCCGCTGCAGTAGCCCGTCGCCGTGTTGCAGGTCGCGCTGCCGCTGCAGTCCGCGTCGGTCGTGCACATCGCGTTGTGACAAGTCGGGTTGATGACCCACTCCCCCGTGTTGCCCGACCACGGGCAGGCCACGTTCACGCACTGGCCCGGGTTGATCGGCGTCGTCGTGTAGCAGGGGCCCGCCTGGATCGTCGAGCTCGTGCTCCCCGTGAACTTGGTCGAGTTGCCTGGGAACTTGACGATCATCGCGCCCGGCGGGGCGGTGCCCGCGCCGCGGTTGCAGACGGTGATCTGGTCCTGCACGCACGGGTACTGCAGCGTCAGATCGGGCAGGCCGCTGGCCGTCGCGCCCGGGTACTGCAGCTGCTGCCGGAAGCTGTTGGTCATCGGGCCGTTGGCGCTGCCCGCGTTCCACGCCGTCTGCTCGTCGGCGGAGCAGACCGCCGTCGTCTTGACCGAGTCGTCGTCGTTGATGTTCGTCGGCGTGTAGGCGTGCTCGTTCCACGTGTAGCGAGACATCGCCCAGCCCGGGCCTGGGCCCTGCCAGACCTGCACGCCGTTGTACCCGGTGTCGATGCCGTAGGAGTGCGTCGGCCGGCACGACTTGAACGTCGTGGTGCCGGGCGCGTCGATGCACGAGAAGCCGGCCGGGCACTGCGCGTTGGAGGCGCAGCCGCACAGGTTCCGGGTCGTGTTGCAGCTGTTGCTCACGCAGTCGGCGTTGGTCGCGCAAGTGAGCCCGGCGAAGAACGCGTCGGTCGCCATCGACTGCGGCGTTCCGGAGATGGTGACCTGCGCGCTCGAGCCGTCGACCGGGAAGCCCTGCACCCAAATCTGATCGGGGTAGTACTGCCACGCCGGAACCTTGAGTCTCAACGAGTACGTGCCCAACGGGTCGCCAGGGTCGATCGTGACCTG
>JAJXTK010000609.1 GCA_021783935.1 Myxococcales bacterium
TGTGGCGGCGGCGCCCAGGCCTGCGGCTGCGGCGGCTGCGGCGGCGCGTAGCCGGGGTACGCCTGCGGCGCGGCTGGCGCGAGCGACTGCGCGCGCGTCAGCCCGTGCACGGCACCCAGCGACGACGCGACTGCGCCCATCGCCTGCTCGAGCGCGGGGTGGGCCATGTCGATCGCCTGCAGCATCGCGAGCGCCTCGCGCGCGCCGGCCAGCGCGGCCTCGGCGTGGGGGCGCACCGAGCTCGCGCGTCCGTCCGAGCGCTCGGCTTGCATCAGCGCCCCCATCGCGCGCGCGATCGGCGCGGCGGCGTCCATCAGCTGCGGCGGGAGGCCGGGGTCTTGAAGGCTCGCGAGGCCACGCGCCAAACCTTCGCGCGCGGTGCGCGCGGTCGCTCGAAGATCGTCCATCGCAGGGAAGATATCACTGCATCCGCAGGCAATAGGGCCTCAATTTCGCGCTGTCGGGCGCCGCCCACGCGAGGCGCTAGCCGGCTGTGCAGCTCCTGCGAGACCGGCCGATCCTCTCCTGTGTCATGCCGCGATTCTTCCGCGCGATCTTCCGCGCGATCTTCCGCGCGATCGACCACAGCCCGCTGACGGTCGCAGTTCCCGCAAGCCGTTCATCGACGGCCGGCTAGAGCGTGACTTCGTCGGGACCCGGCACCACGGCGCCGGTCTGCGGGTCGAGGCGCAGCAGCATCTCGACCGCGTCTTCGTCGTTAGGGTAGTAGCGGGCGCGCACCCCCATCGCCACGAAGCCCAGGCGCCGGTAGAGCTCGATCGCGCCGGCGTTGGAGCGCCGCACCTCGAGCAGCACGTGCCGGACGCCGTGCGCCCGCGCGAAGTCGAGCCCATGGGCGAGCAGCGCGCGCGCGTGCCCCCGCCGACGCTCGTCGGGGCGCGTCGCGATGTTCAGGACGTGCAGCTCGTCCTGAACGAGCCACGTCACGAGGAACGCCGCTGGCGAGCCGGGCCCCGACTCGTCGCGTGAGACCCAAAGGCGCGCCCAAGCTCGCCCGAGCTCGGCCCGCACCGTCGCGGCGTCCCAGCCGGCGCTCTGCTCGGAGGCGCCGTCGATCGCGACGACGGCATCGACGTCTCGTTCCTCCATCGTCTCGATGCGCGGCGTCATCGCGCCCGGAGCGTACACCACGCGCGGCGCCGTTCGGCCAGCCCGCTCCGGCTGACGATTCGCGTGTCCTTCGCTACGCTTCGCCGCCGATGTCACCTCCGATCGCTACGGCCACTCGCCCTGCCGGAACGCTCATCGGCGGCAAGTATCGACTCGGCAAGCTGCTCGGCGAAGGCGGGATGGGAGCGGTCTACGAGGCGATCTCGAGCGACGGTCAGCGCTACGCGCTCAAGATCCTGCACGAGGAGATGGCGGCGAGCCCAGATGTCGTCGCGCGCTTCCTCGCCGAGGGCGACATGTGTCGTCGGCTCGATCACCCGGGGATCTTGCGGGTGTTCGACATGGGCAACGACGGGGGCGTCCCCTACCTCTTGATGGAGCTGCTCCAGGGGCGCGCGCTCGTCGACTACACCGAGCACGGCCAGCGGCTGCCGGTCAACTTCGCGGTGACGGTGTGCGCGGGCGTCTTGCACGCGCTCGAATACGCGCACGCGCGCAACGTGATCCACCGCGACATGAAGCCCGAGAACGTCTTCCTCTGCGCCGGGACCAACGGGCAGTACCACGCGAAGCTCCTCGATTTCGGCATCGCGCGGGCGATCGACGCGGCGGGCGGGGCCAACCGGCGCACGGCGACCGGCGTGCTGCTCGGCACGCCGGGCTACATGAGCCCGGAGCAGGTGAAGTCCGCGCGCACCGTCGACCACCGCTGCGACCTGTGGGCCGTCGGCGTGATGTTCTACGAGATGGTCACGGGCAGCTCGCCGTTCCCCTCCGACAGCGACGATCCGACCAACATCTTCGCATTGATCTCCGCGGTGCTCACCAAGGAAGCGCTGCCGCTCTCGACGTACGACGCCCACCTCGTGCCCTTCGACGCCTTCATCCACCGCGCCCTGCACAGGAACATCGAGCAGCGTTACGCGTCGGCGCGCGAGATGTCCGACGATCTGCTCCGCATCTCGCGCGGCGAGGCGCCGCTCCCACAGAGCGCGGCCGCCACGCCGGGGCGCTTCACGGCCGAGAACCGCGCCTACCCCGTGAACTCGCAGGGCGAGCTCGCGGCGATTCCGGCCATGGCGCAGCGCCCGTCCGGGAGCGACTTGGTGAACCGCACGGCGCCTACCGGCGGCGAGCTGGCGAACTCCGCGCTCGGCGGCACGGTGCCGATGACGTCCGGCGCCCCGATGGGCTTCGCGCGCGCCCCCGCCGGCGGCGTGTCGGTCGAGCGCGTCTCGTCGCATGCCCAGCAGCCCAGCGTCGCGGGCACGGTGCTGGCGGCGCCCGCGCCCCTCGTCGGCGTCGCGGGCACGGTGCTCGCCGCGCCTGCAGGGCCTTCACCGTTCACGACGGCGCCCACCGGCTTCGCGCCGCCTGCCGGCGCAGCGCCGGTGATCCCGCCCAACTGGACTGCGTCGGGCGATGCGGTCGGGGTGTCCGGCGGGGGGCTCGCGATCTGGATCGTGATCGGCGCGGTGCTCGTCGCCGCGCTCGCGGGGGCCTTGCTCTGGGCGGCGCATTGAGGGGTCACGCGCGCGGCGACTGCGTGGACGCCGCCCAGCCGGCGAGGCCGCGCACAAAATGACGTCGGGAGCCGTCGGTCGAACCGCGGCTCCCGAGATCGCGCGTCGAATCAGCGGTTCACGCGCTCGATGTACTCGCCGGTTCGCGTGTCGATCTTCACCCACTCCCCCTCCTTCACGAAGAGCGGGACGTTGATCGTGTGACCGGTGGCCAGGTACGCGGGCTTGGTCGCGCCGCTCGCCGTGTCCCCCTTGATGCCGGGGTCCGACTTCTCGATCTGCATGACGACGTGCGCCGGCAGCGACAGCGCGATCGGGATGCCGTTGTAGAAGACGATGTCGACCTTCTGCCCGTCGGTGATGAAGTGGACGTCCTCGCCGATTTTGTCCTTCTCGACGTAGATCTGGTCGCTGTGCTCGTCGACGAAGACCATCTTGTCGCCCTCGTCCCACGAGAACGTCGCCGAGCGCTCCTCGACGTCCGCCGGCTCGATCTTCTCGCCCGACTTCATCGTGCGCTCGAGGACCGACCCGTTGATCATGTTCTTGATCTTGAACCGGGTGAAGGCCTGCCCCTTGCCGGGCTTCACGAACTGGAAATCGACGACGACGTAGGGGTTGCCGTCCATCGTGAGCTTCAGGCCCTTGCGGATGTCGCTGGTGTCCATGTTGGCGTCTCGTCCTCGCGGTAGGGGGGCGCCGCCCCCGTGGCGGAGCGCGCGTCTAGCACACGCCCGCGGGGGCGAGCAACCGAGGCCGTGGCGAGCGGCGGAGGCCTAGATACCCCGCCTCGGTTGTTCGACGATCGCTACATGCTCGGCCCTATCGGGTGGCGCGACCACGCTTGCCGAAGCCGCTGCCCGCGGGGCCCCGACACTGCGCGCCCGCACGGAGCGACGAGGCGGGTCGCGCGAGGTCTTCGAGGGGGGGGGCGCGTGCGCGCCGCGACGCCCCCGTCTTCATGTCGAACCTTGTCGCACCAAACGGCACCGCGAATCGATTTCGCGATTGCTACCAAGTCTGGACGTGTGCTCCGGTGACACCACCGGGGGGTGTCACAAGCGATTTCCTCGGGCGGAACAAGGAGCACGCGCATGAGATTCTTTGATTCGAGTTGGCTCACGGTCGTGCAGGCGATGGGGATCGCGGTAGCGATTGCAGGGTGCGGGGGCTCGGACGCCGCGGTCGGCGCGACGGGACCGACGGGGACGGACGGGGCGCCGGGGGCCACGGGCGCGCAGGGCGCGACGGGCGCGACCGGGCCGACGG
>JAJXTK010000610.1 GCA_021783935.1 Myxococcales bacterium
GTCGAGCGGCCCGCGGAGAGCGCGTCGGCCACACCGAGCGCGGCGGCCGCGCGGCCCACCGCGGCGCCGCCCCACCCACCAGCGAAGGCCGGCGTGGCGCCGACGTCGCGCGCGACGGCGACCACGACGAGCCCGGCAGCGCCCACGGCGACGGCGAAGCCGAAGCGCAAGGACGAGGTCCTCGAGTAGGGCCCGCGGCGCTCGAGCGGATCGAGCGGATCGAGCGGATCGAGCGGATCGAGCGCGGCGCAGCGGGAGTCTCCGCGCGCGGGCGCCGCGCGCACGGGTTCACGCACGGCGAGCCGAGGTTCGAGGCCGCGTGCGGGGGCACGTCGCCGAGCAAGCGCAGCGCGCCGATGGCGCCCGCCCGCACCTGCGACTACCGTGCCCAAACCATGCTCGAGAAGCTGGCCATCCACGGCTTCAAGGGGTTCCGCGACGAGGTGGAATTCCCGCTGCAGCCGTTCACCGTCCTCATCGGCCGCAACGGGACCGGCAAGACGACGGTGCTCCAGGCGCTCGACATGCTCGGCGGGCTCGCGCGCGCGACGCTCGGGGAGTACCTCAAGGAGCTGGGCTGGGAATACGCGGACCTGCCGCACCTGCTTTCGGACAGCCGCAAATTCGGTACGACGGCCACGCTCTCGGGAGGCTTGCGCTGGTCGATCGAGCTCGAGACGCGCCGTCGGCCGGGCGTCGCGGAGGAGTCGGTCTTCCGAGGCGACGGGCGCGTGATGCACCGGACCGGTCGGAACATGGAGCGTGACGACGTCGACGGCGTGACCGAGAGGGTCATGCAGACCCTGACCAGCTCGTGGCTCGCGGCGGTAGACCCGAAGTCGGACGCGCGCCGCTACCCCGACCTCGTCGAGGTCGCCCGTTGGGCGCGCGGCATCCGCGGATACCTCTTTCTCGATCCGATCGCGCTGCGAAAGGCCGCGCGCGCAGACGACGACCTCGGCCGGTCTGGCGACCGTCTCGCCGGCTTCCTCGGTCGACTGAAGCGCCGCGATCCACAAGCGCTGGAGCGAATCCGCGCGCGCGTCGCGAAGCACTACCCCAGGCTCGCCGAGCTCGACGCGAAGCCCGGGCAATACGGCTGGACGAACCTCCTCGTCACCGAGCGCTGGGGGAAGAGGAAGGCCAGCGCCGTCACGTTCAACGCTCGTCAGGTGAGCGACGGTTTGCTGCGTCTCATCGCAGTGGCTGCGATGCACGAGTTCGCCGTGGCGCCCTCGCTCATCCTGCTCGACGAGATCGAGAATGGGCTCCACCCGAGCATCCTCCAGGGCCTGATGGGTCTCCTTCAGGAGCTCGTCGAGTCGCAGCCCGGCACGACGCAGGTCATCGCGACGACCCACTCGGTCGTGGCTCTGAACTTCGTTCGCGACGCGAAGCAGGTGCTCCTTGTGCACCGCGACGGTGGCGGCTCGACGCAGGTCACGCCCATCACGAAGACCGAGGGTTTCGAGAAGCTCCGCACGCACTTCGATCTGGGAGAGCTCTGGTACAACGTCGGCGAGCCGCGCCTGCTCGGAGAGGCGAGGTGACCGCCGAGTGCGTGGTCTTCCTGGTCGGCGAGGGCCCGAGTGACATCGGTGATCTCGCGGTGGCCAGGGAGCATCGTTCGACGAAGCCGGCCGACGGGTTCATGCAGCCGGTGCTGCGCAAGCTCGCCGATGGCCGCGCGACGCTCGCCTTCCGCGGACAGACGCTCAAGAGCTTCCCGGCGAAGGGGCTCACCGAGCCGAGGGACGCGCTCGGCCGCAAGGCCCGCCAGGCGCTGGCGCTCGCAGCGCTCGAGGGCGCCACCGCGCTCGTGCTCGTCACCGACGTCGACAAGAGCCAGGGCGAGCGCGCCTCCGCCGTCGAGGCGCAGCGCCGCATGCGTGCGGTGCGGGGCGCGATCGAGTCTGGGTTCGCCACCGCTCGCGACCTCGACGACGAGCTGGCGGAGCTCCCCACGGTGGTCGCGACGCCGCTGCGCATGATCGAGGCTTGGGCGCTCTCCGACGCCGCCGCGATCGCCGAGGCGACCGGACAGCAGACCCCACCGTCGCTGCCCAGCGGCTCGCCCGAGGGCTATTGGGGCGACGAGCAGGATCCGAGCTCGAACCATCCGAAGTGCGTCCTGACCCGCGCCTGCGGCACGCGGCCTGGCCGCCGCACCTACGGCGACATCGCTCGCGAGACGCCGATCAACGTGCTGAAGCGACGCTGCCCGACCAGCTTCGCGCCGTTCGCCGCGGAGGTGCGGGCGGCGCTCGATCGGTGCGTCGGGCCTGCCGCCCCGCCCTCCGCCCGGCGTCGCAAGCGTCGCTGAATCCGAAGGTCACTCGACCCCCTGGGCAGCCCCCCTGCGCGTCGGGCTGCCGGCTGGCGCTCTCGTTCGCGGACTCCTTCGCCGCCGCCATCCCCCCCGCCGCTTCGCCCCCGCGCTCACCCCGCGCAGCTTCTCCTCCGGGGCAACCGCGGTGCGCGCGTAGATCGTGCAGCCCGAGAACCGACGAAGAGCCCTTGGCCTCTCCATCGCCGACCCCGGGGCTCGTCGGGCGCGCGCCGCGCGTGCACCTCGCGGGGCTGCGGCTCGGCGGACGCGAGGCGCCAAGCACGGCGCGGCGCGTCATCCACGCCCATGATCGCCTGGTTTTTCAAGGCATGACGCGGTTGTTCGCGGCGCGAACAAACTCGAGGCGTGAGCGCCCCGCCGACGATGGGACCACGACTGGCCCCGCCCCTCACGCCGTCGCGTTCTTCTGCGGGGGCGGGTTGGTCACGCCGCGCGCGACGCCCCGCTCGCCCTTGACGTCGTAGACGCGCAGCGGTCGCTCCTTGCCCTTGAGCTTGGCGGGCGGGAGCTCGGCGAGCTCGAAGCGGTTGGCCAGGCGCGCGACGGTCGACTCGCTCACGATGATCTGCCCCGGCTCGGCGACGCCGCACAGGCGCGCGGAGGTGTTCGCGGTGTCGCCGATGACCGTGTAGCTGAGGGCCTTGGGGCTGCCGATGTAGCCGGCGACGAGGGGCCCGGTGTGGATGCCGATGCCGATCGCGAGCGGGGCCTCGTCGCGGCTGATGCGCTTGCGGTTGAGCGTGCCGAGCACGTCCATCATCTCGAGCGCGGCGCGCACCGAGCGGATCGGATCGTCGGGGTGGGGAACCGGCGCGCCGAAGAGCGCCATGATGCCGTCGCCCATGAACTTGTCGAGGGTGCCCTCGTACTTGAACAGCACGTCGACCATCAGCTCGAAGTACTCGTTGAGCATGTCGACGATCATCTGCGGCGCGGTGCCGTCGCTCATGCGCGTGAAGCCGCGGATGTCGCTGTTGAACACCGTGCAGTCGGGGAGCTGATCGCCGCCCTGCTTCACGTCGAGCTCGCCCGCGATGACCTTGGCCGCGAGGTTCGGCGAGAGCAGGCGCGAGAAGCGATCGCGGGTGATGATCTCGGCCGCGACCTTCCTTCCGAGCAGCGCGTTCTCGAGGAACATCGCCCCCTGGTAGGCGAGCGCGTTCACCATCTCGAGCTCCTTCTGCGAGAAGACGGCGAGCTGCTCGGAGTCGAGCCAGAGCACGCCGAGCAGCGACTCGTTGTGGATGAGCGGCACCACCATGGCCGACGAGATCCGGTTGAGGATCATCGACTTGCCCTTGGAGGCGGCGAAGTCCATGGCGGCGTCGTTGGTGAGCACCGCGCTGCGGGAGCTCTTCACGTGCTCGAGGATCGTCGACGACACGACGACGGGGGCCTCGCCGCCGCTGCGGCGCCGATTGCATGCGGGGACGAGCGTGTCGTTCTGGTTGAGGAAGATCACGCCGCGATCGGCGCGCACGAACTTGAAGCACGCGGCGAGGATCTTGGTGAGCACCTGGTCTGCGTCGCGCTCACCGGCGAGCTCGCGCGTGACCTCGTAGGCGATGC
>JAJXTK010000611.1 GCA_021783935.1 Myxococcales bacterium
CGCGCGCCCGGACCCCGATCGCGGCCACGCCGACGAGCGCGGCGGCGGCGGCGATCGCGACGACCGCGCGCCGTGCCGGCGATCGGCGCGGCTCGGCCTCGGCCATGACGAGCGCCGTCGCGGGGTCGGAGTCGCTCCTCGGCGCGCTCGGCTGCGAGAGGCCATGGAAGTCGAAGTCGAGGCCGTCTGGCGCGGAGTCCTCGATCGGCTCGAGATCGAGCTCGGTCACCTCGGAGATGCGGATCGAGGCGTCGTCGATCACGACGTCGAGCGAGCGACGCGGCCGCTCGGGGCGCTGCGGCGCGGCGTCCTTGGCCACGGCTGCGTCGGCGGCCCGGCGCACCTGCGCGAGGACCCCGAGGTCCTCCGTGGTGATCGGCAGCCGCGCGACGATCGCGTCCGCGCGCGCGGCGATCGCGCCGAGCGCTGGCCGGAAAGCGGGGTTGCGAGTCAGGCACTGGCAGACGAGATCGCTCACGTCGGCGTCGATCGAGCGATCGAGCGATCGAGGCGAGCGCGGGCCGATCGTCGCGAGCTTCGCGAGCCGCGCGCGCGAGCTCGCCGAGAACGGGAAGGCCCCGACGAGCATGCGGTAGAGCAGCACGCCGAGCCCCCAAGCGGCTGCCTGCGACGGCTCGACCTCCTCGCCGCGCGCCTCCTCGGGCGAGAGGAAGCCGCACGACTCCACGGTCTCCGGCGGCGCGGTCGGCCGTTGATCGTCGGGGAGATCCCCCGGCATCACGGCGAGCCCCGGATCGATCGCGCGCGCCGCGAGGCCGCGGGCGTCCGGGGTGAGCCACACCGACGCGGGGTCGACGTGTCGCAGGCAGGGCAGGCGTCGGTCGAGCTCCGCGAACGCGCGCGCCAGATCCGCGAACACCGCCAGCGCCGTGCGCTCCGGGAGGCGCCCCTCGCGCGCGAGGCACCGACTGAGCAGCTCGCCGGCTCGCCACTCGAGCACCACGAACGGGGCGCCGTCGGTGGTCATCCCGAAGTCGAGCGCCGCGACGAGCGCCTCGTGGGGCGCCGCCGACGCCTTGGCGACCGCTGCGACGAACTCACGAACGTGCGCCTTGGCGCCGGCGACCGCGTCCTCGGGGCGCCGCCGCAGCAACACGAACCCTCCGCCGTCTTCGCGACGGGCGAGGAAGAGAGAGGGACTTCCGCCGGCGACGGGCGAGGACCAACGGTAGCCGGCCGCGTGGCGAATCTCGGTGCTTGCCATCTCACTGGTGGGTTGCCGCACGCGGCCACTCGTCGCGGATCCGATGCGCGCGGATCGCTTCGCTCGGCGCGACGGCGCGCCTGCTCGCCGTAGTCGCGCAGGGCGAGTGGGCGAGCGGGGGCGATCACGACCGCGCCACGCCCCACGCGCGAGCGCGGCCGGACCGATCGGTCGACGCGTCCACGCGACGCCGCGCCGCGGCGCGCGCCGGTTCGCTCGACGGAGCGAGACCGCCGCGTCAGTCGTGCATCGACGGGCGCCCCGCGTCGTTGCGCCCGTAGCTCTCACGCAGCCGCCCCTCGTCGAGCGGGATCTCCTCGCGTCGGAAGGCGCCGTCGTCGCCGAGCACGTGCGCCTCCGCGCCGACCAACCTGCGCGTCTCGTCGTCGAACTCGTAGAGGTTGAAGCCCGAGTGGCGGTGCGGGTGGCTCGAGAGCAGCGACGCGCTCGTCGCGCCGATGACGTCGAGCGCGCCGACGTCGGTCGTGACCGAGCGGCGCACGCGGATGTGCGAGTGCCCGTGGAGGATCAGCCCGTGCTCGACGTGGTGGAGCGCGCGCAGCATGTGCTTCGAGTCGTGCAGCCCCTCGAGAAAGGCGACGACGCGGTTCTTCACGTTGTGCGCCGGGTGGTGCTGGAGGATCACCTTGGTGCGTGCGCGCACCTCCGGGTGCTCGAGGATGCGCGCGAGCTGGTCGATCTGCGCGGCGCCGAAGCGCCCCGAGGCCATCAGCGGCGCGCGCGGCACGGCGCTCGACATGCCGATGATCGCGACAGGCCCGCGCAGCTTCACGAACGGATAGCGCGCGCCGTGGTGATCGACCCCGAACTGCGGCAGATCGCTCGCGATGTACGCCTGGAAGAACGTCTCGAAGCGCCGGCTGCGCGCCGCGCCGCGCGTGTAGACGTCGTGGTTGCCCGGAACGACGGAGACCTGATCGGGGTGCATCCCGAGATCGCTCTCGAGGAAGCTCTTGACCAGCGCGAACTCGGACTCGAGCGCGAGGTTGGTGAGATCGCCGGTGATCGCGACGTGATCGATGCGCGCGCGCGAGACTTCCTCGGCGACGGCGCGCACGGCGTGCGGCTTGTGGACCGCGCCGCGGTGGAAGCGCAGCATCGCCCACCCGGTCAGTCGCTTGTTGAGGAAGCGGTGGAAGCCGACCCCCTCGAGCGACAAGAGGTGCAGGTCCGAGAAGTGCGCGATCCGCATGCGGGGCAAGCTACCACGCACGCGACGCGCACGAACCCGACGCGGCCTTGGCAGAGGCGCGGCGCTCCGTCACTCGACGCGTACGATCTCGTAGACGCGCACGCCTTGGGGCGTCGGCGCCTCGGCCTCCTCGCCGCGCGAGAGGCCGAGCAGCGCGCCGCCGAGCGGGCTCTGCGGGGTGACCGTCTGGATCTCTACGCCGTCGAGCACGACGCGGCGGCCGCCGGACACTGGGGTCACGAAGCAGACGATCGGTCGGCCGCGCTCGGGGGAAAGCGTCACCACGGCCGTCGACGCGATCGCGTCCGACTCGGAGAACGCGCGCAGCTCCAGCGCGCCGAGCCGCGCCTCGGCCTGCTCGAGCTCGCGCACGCGCCCGGCCTGCCCCGCCGCGAGGTACGACGCCTCGGTCGAGCGCATGTCCTTGTCGTTCTCGGGCTTGTTCTCCTCGTGGGTCGCGGCCGCCGCCGCGTCGCGCGCGAGGCGTGTCATGGCCTCGATCTCCGCCTCGAGCTGCGCGCGCAGCGCCACGACCAGGGCGAGCTTGTCGATCGGCACCTGCGCCTCCGGTCGAGGACCTCCCCCGCGGCCCCTCTCCCTCAACGGAAGATCGGCGCGGGGGACGTGAGGCTCTCGAGGTCGAGCGGATCGACGCGCGCGCCGCCGCGCACGACCCAGAGCCCCGCGCGCACCGCGCGGAACGGCGCCGAGGGGCCGAGCAGCGCCTCGACGACCTCGCCGATCTTCACCCCGCCCTGCGCCGCCATGCTCACTTCGACCTCGAGCGCGACGACGTCGCCCGCTAGCCCGGCCTCGCGGAGCGCGGCGTGCGCGGCGGGGGTGTCGATCGCGACGCGCGAGAGGTAGCGCCGCACGTCGATCTTCTTGCCGACGCCGTCGATCTTGCGCAGGACGACCATGCGTCCCCCTTCGAGCTGCCCCTCGATCTCGGCGCGCAACGCCGCCGTCCACGCCGCCTCCCCTGCGTCGGCCGCCGGCGCCGCGAGCAGCCCGAGATCTCCGAGCGCGCGCCGCGGCAGCGCGACCGCGTAGCGCGCGATGGCGCCGTCGCCGAGCAGGTGCGCGACGTTGTCGTGCGCGGGGTCGAGGCGCGCCGCCCCCTCGAAGACGAGCCCCTCGGCCGACGCGGAGGTGAGCGCCTTGGGCAGCACCGCGACGTCGAGGTCGGCGGCGATGCGCACGTCGACGTACTCGGCGAGGCTCGCGACGCCGAGCGACAGCGCAGGGGCGAAGGTCATCTCGGGCTTCGGGTGGAACCCCTGCGAGTAGTAGAGCGGCAGCTCGAGGCGCCGGAAGGCGCGCGGCACGGCGCGCAGCAGGTCGAGGTGCGAGAGGAACGCCGAGGGGCCGCTCTTCCTGAATTTCAGGCGATAGCTGCGCGCCTCGCCTTGGAGGAACTTCACCTTCGGCTTGCGATCGACGGGCCCCGATCGCTCCGCGCGCGCCTTGACGACGGGC
>JAJXTK010000612.1 GCA_021783935.1 Myxococcales bacterium
AGCGCGCCGGGCGAGCCGAACGCGCCGCCGTGGGCGACCTCGACGATCTCGAGGCCGTCGCCGCCGTGGGCGATGCCTGGCCCGCGTGGCGCCGCGACCACGACGCGCCCGGCGCGGGCCCGGGCCAGCGCGTCGGTGCGCACGAAGGTCCCCGCGACCTCGTCGCCGGTGCGCGGCCACGACGACGTGACGAGCAGCGTGGGCATCTCAGATCAGCTGCAGCACGTGCTGCAGCGCGACCCACATCCCGGTGACCTTCTGGAAGCGGTGGTCGGGGTTGATCGCGAGCGCCTGCTTCGTCCACGCGTCGACGTCGGGCGACAGGTCGGGGCGCAGCGCGTGCAAGCTCGGCCGCTCGGCCCCGAGCGCGGCCTGCATCAGCTCGATGATCGAGCCGGCGAACGGCGGGCGCCCGGCGAGCACGCGGAAGAGCAGCGCGCCGAGCGAGTAGCAGTCGATGCGGTGATCGAGCTTGCGCGGATCGCCGCGCCAGACCTCGGGCGCGATGTAGCTCGGGCTGCCGGCGACCATCCCTTCGCGCGTCAACGGGCTCGCCTTCATCATCTTCGCGAGCCCGAAGTCGAGCAGCTTCACCTGCTGGTTCTTGGTCAGGTAGACGTTGGACGGCTTGAGGTCGCGGTGGACGATCCCGAGCGCGTGCGCCTGTTCGAGCGTGCGAACGATGGGGTCGAAGATCGCCTTCACGTGCTCGAGCGGGATCGGCTTGCCGCGCGACTCCCAGGCGTGGAGGTGCTCCTCGAGATCGCGCCCCTCCAGCAGCTCCATCACGACGAAGAGCGCGCCGCTGGTCGGGTCGGTGCGCAGCGCATGGATCTGGATCGCTGCGGTGCCGGCGAGCTTCGCGCACGCTTGGGCCTCGCGCAGCAGGCGCACGTTGTACTCGGGGTCGTCCGCGATCTCGGGGTGGAGGAACTTGATGGCGACCTCGCGCTGGGCCTCCTCGTCCCACCCCTTGTAGACGACGCCGTGCCCCCCCTTGCCGATCACGTCTTGAACGCGATAGCGCCCCTCCAGCAGCTCGCCCGCGCGCATGCCGAGGCGGCCGGGGGCGTTGCTCTCGCTCATGACGCCATCCTCCTACCCAGGCGCTGACGGCACAACGGGGAGCACGACCGTCCGGGGCGGGGCGCGCGGCGGATGCACGGGCCGCGACCGGCACGGGCCCGTGGCGTCCAAATCCGCTATCGTCTGTGCGCTGGGCGACTGCATGCCGCCGCGCAGCACGACCTTCTTCGGGTCGCTCGGGCGAGCGATCCTTTTCCGGGGAATCGATCACGGTGAGCGCGCACGTCGAGCACTCGGGCTTGGTCGGACGCGTGCTCGGGGACCGGTGGATCGTCGGTGCGCAGCTCGGCTCCGGCAGCTTCGGGGTGGTGCACGCCGGCGTCGAGCGCGCGACGGGCCAGCAGGTCGCCGTCAAGCTGCTGCACCCGCAGTTCGTCCACCACACCGAGGTCATCGCGCGCTTCTGGAACGAAGCGGAGGCGCTTCGCCGGCTCAATCACCCGAACGTCCTGGTCTTGCTCGACGCGGGGGTCTGCGAGGACGGCCTGCCGTACCTGGTGACGGAGCTGCTCACGGGCGAGACGCTGCGCGATCTGCTGCTGCGCGAGGGGGCGCTGCCGCCCGAGCGCGCGATGCGCCTGCTCGGCCCCGCGGCCCACGCGCTGCACCACGCGCACCTTGCGGGGATTCTCCACCGCGACCTCAAGCCCGAGAACATCTTCCGACAGCGCAAAGACGGCCTCGGCACCACCAAGATCCTCGACTTCGGGATGGCGAAGCTGCTCGACACGCCTCCGGGCAAGAAGCTCTCGCAGACGGGCATCTTGGTCGGCACGATGGCCTACTCGGCTCCCGAGCAGATGCAGGGGGTGCAGGACCTCGACGCGCGGGCCGACCAGTTCGGCTTCGCCGCGCTGATCTTCGAGGCGCTCACCGGGCAGCGCCCCTTCCCGCAAGCGCAGCCGTTCGCCCTGTTTCAAGCGGTCATGAGCGGCGTGCGTCCGCGCGCCTCCGAGCTGCGGCCGGGCATCCCGAAGGCGGTCGACGAGGTGCTCATCCGCGGGCTCGATCCCGATCGCGAGCGGCGCTTCGCGAGCGTCGAGGCGTTCTACCTCGCGCTGACGCAGGCGTTCGCGGGGGTCGCGCCCGAGCCGACCCGCGGCGCCGCTCGGCCGAGCGGGCAGCCCGAGCCGATGAATCGATCGCCCGCGACGCTCGCGTCGGTCGAGTCGCCGTCGGCGCGCTTCCGCATCGTCACCGAGGAGGCGACCCGCGAGCGCGCGAGCACGCCGCCGACCGCGAGCGCGATCGGCGCCACGCTGCCTTCGGCGCAGCCGCCGGGGCGAACGCCGGCGACCCGCACGCTGATGGAGGGCACGGCGCCGCCGTCCGACTACACGCCCGGCTCGCGCGTCTCGACGCCGCTCCCCGCGATGAGCCCGCTGCTCGCCCCCCCCTACGCGCCGCCGCCGGTCAGCGCCGTGCAGTCGACGACGGGCGGGCGCACCTCCTCCGGCGACGAGCCGCAGCGCGCTCCCCAGCCCAAATCGCGCACCGGCTTGTGGATCGCGGTGCTGGTCGTCGCGCTGCTCGTCGTGGGGCTGGTCGCGTTGCTCCTGCAGCGCGGCAGCACGGCGCGCTCGCGCTCGCACGAAGCCGCGGCGGCCGCGATCGCCACCGTCTGAACGTCAGCCGCTCGATTTCGGCGGGATGCTCGAGAGCCCCCGCACCTGGTCGCCGAGCTCGGCCAGGCGCTCCTCGAGCCGTGCGTTGCCGGGCTCTTTCGCGAGCGCGAGCTGCAGCTGGAGCCTCGCCTGGCGCAGCTCTCCGTGCGCGATGAGCTCGTCGGCGCGTTGCGCGAAGGGGGTCGCCTGCGCCGATCGCACGATCGACGCGACGGTCGACGGCCCCTCGGACCGCTCGCTCGTCGCGAGCTCGTCCGGCGGTAGCCGCAGCCGCCCCGTCGCGTGCGCGCGCAGGTAGCGACGACGAAGGAGCGGATCCTGAAGCGCCTTGTAGGCCTCGGCGCCGCGGCAATAGACGTCGCTCGCGGCGGAGCGGACCTCGGCGGGCGCATCGCGCCAGAGATCCGGGTGAAACGCGAGCGCGAAGCGATGAAAGGCCGCGCGCAGCGCTTGGTCGTCGAAGGCGCCGTCGGTCGGCAGGCCGAGCAGCGCGAAGTAGTCCGTTTGCTCGAGGCGCGCGGCCCACGCGAGCACGAGCGCGTCGCCGGCGTCGTCGATCCCGCTCGCGTCGTCGTCGGCCGCCATCGGTGCGCGCACCTTACGATCGCCCCTCGCGTGCGGCGAGCCGGCCGGCGCCTCAGTGGCGGCTCGCGGGCGCGTCGAGCCCGAGCAGGCGCATCTGCGCGCGCGTCTCGTTCCTGGTCTCGGTGTCGCGGGCGCGCACCTGGACGATGCCGTCGGCGTCGATTTCGAAGGTCACCTCGATTGCGACCTCGCCGCGGCGCGCGGCGCGCAGCCCCGAGAGCTCGAGCTCGCCGAGCGCCGTGTTGTTCGGGAACTGCTCCGACTCGCCCTGGCAGACCTTGATCAGGACCGCCTGCTGCCCGTCGGTCGACGTGGTGAACGTTCGCGTCTGCGCGCAGGGCAGCGGCGAGTTGCGGGCGATGACCCTGTCGACGAAGCCGCCGACCGTCTCGACGGCGAGGCTGAGGGGCGTCACGTCGATCAGCAGCGGCGCCCGCAGCTCGCTCGCACCGCCCGTCCCCAGCCCGGCGGCCGCAAGCGGTAGCGGCGGTGGCGCGACCGGTGCGACCGGGGGCGTCCGCGTGAGCGGCAGGGTGTGCGCTATCGGCGGCGGCGTGGGCGTCCGCGCGGGCGGTGGCGGCGGCGTGGGCGTGCGCGC
>JAJXTK010000613.1 GCA_021783935.1 Myxococcales bacterium
GGCCCCTTCCACTTCACAGAATACGCCGGCCCGAAGGTGAAGGCGAAGATCGACACGCAGAAGGTCTGGGCGATCGAGCCCGTCGGCGAGAAGAACGAGTGGGACCTGCTCAAGATCATGCGCGAGGACTTCGGCCGCATCGAAGGCGACGAGGTCGTCGTCAAGCACTTCGACGGCGCGGAGATCTTCGTGCCCGGAGCGCTGGTGCTCGCGGCCAAGCCGGCCGTCGGACTCAAGAAGGGGGACGCGGTCATGGCCGACGTCGCGGCGGCGAACGCGCACGCGCGCGTGGTGTCGATCGACGCCGGCAGCGGCTCACTCGCGGTGAAGTACTGGTGGGCCGGCAGCGCGAGCGACGCGAAGCTCGAGCCCGATCAGGTCGTGAAGATGGACGACAAGGTCTCCTACGGCGCCGCCGTCGCGTGGAAGAAGGACGGCGCGTGGCAGCGAGGGCAGCTCGCCGGCGGCGACGGCAAGACGGCGTTCGTCCTCGATGGCGACGATCGCGCGGCGCTCGTGCCGTTCAAGGAGCTGGTCGCGATGCGCATCGCGCGCCTGCTCAAGAAGGGCGACAAGGTCTGGGCCTCGGACTTCGGCCCGCTCGTCCCCGGCAAGATCACCGACGTGGTCGACGGCGGCGTCGCCTACAAGGTGAAGCTCGACAAGGGGGCCTCGCCGAAGGACCCGATCGCCTTCGACAAAGTTACCGCGCCGCTGGAGTGAGCGCGCGGTCGGGCCGGTTCGCCCCGCCGTCGGCGTACGATGCCCGCGCTCGTCGCTCGCGGCGCGCGAAGAGGGGTCGTCTCGTGCACCACGCATCGCCTCGTCCGGTCCGATCGCTCGCAGTGGCGCTCTCGCCCCTCGCGCTGCTCGCCGGCGTGGCGACCGCCTCGTGCAAGGGCTCGGGCGCTCAGGCCGCGAGCGGCGACGACGACTCGTCGAGCGCGATCGGCGACGCCGCCGACTCGGCGCCCCCCGCGTGCGAGGTCGCAGGGCTCTCGCCGACGTCGTTCGCGAGCGGCCCTTACGGCGCGCACCGCGGCGAGCTCGCCGACGATTTCACCGTGCCGCTGACCGACGGCAGCAGCTGGTCGTTGAAGGAGCACTGGACCGGCTGCGAGTCGTTCGTCGTCCTGACCGATCAGACGACCGTCTCGTCCACCGACGCGAGCGCCGCCTTCGGCGTCGCCAGGGACCTCGCACAGCTCGTCAAGCTCTCGCCCCCGAACGTGCACTACTTCTTCCTCGCCGCGCGCGGCTCGGCGACGTCGGGCGCGACCATCGCCGCAGAGGACGCGGCCGTGCAAGCGCTGCTCGCGACGCTGTCGGACGCCGACGTCGCGCACTGGAAGGACCACCTGCACGTGATCGCGCAGGAGGCGGGGTCGCTGGGCGCCTGGTTCGCCAAGCCGATCGCGAGCTACCTGCAATTCGGGCTGACGATCGATCCGCGTCAGCGAATCCACGGCATCGGGACGCTCGCCGACGTGCGCCGCCCCGATGGTTCGTGGTTCGGCAACAACGTCTCGTTCGCCGCCTACGAGGCGCTCTACGCGAACACCGACGCCGTGGCCTCCGACGCGCTCGACGCCGAAGGGGGCACGACCCTCACGCTGTTCGACGAGGGGCTCGCGCACGCCAACGCCGACGGGACGACCGGCACCAGCGGCACGCTCTCGCAGTGGGCCGAGGCCGACGCGACGCTGCCGTCGGCCGCGCAGATGGCCGGCTTCGACACCCTCGAGGTCGAGGTCACCCAGCGCTGCCCCAAGCCCGACGTGCACGAGCTGAACAACAACTGCGGCGCGTGGGACTACCTCGCGTTCCTCTCCGTCGCGCCCCTCGCGACGGCGGGCGCAGACGCGGGGAGCGACGCCGGCGTGCTCGACGCCGACCTCGAGGCCGGCGCCGACGCGGCCGACGCGGCGCCCGCCCCGCCGTCGAACGTCGAGATCGCGCGCTTCATCACCAGCTACCACCGCGAGACGCACTGGGTCGTCGACGCGACGCCGATGTTGAGCGAGCTGAAGTCGGGCGGGCTCCGGCGCTTCCACTGGGAGTTCGCGCCGTCGTGGAACGTGCAGCCGACCAACACGACGGTGAGCCTGCACCTCTCGAGCAAGAAGAAGGGATATCGGCCGACGCAGGCGATTGCCCTCTTCACGGGCGGGCCCTTCGACTCGAAGTACGACACGGGTCGAGCGCCGGTGTCGGCGACCATCCCCGCCACGGCCAAGCGCGTCGAGCTCTGGGCGGTGATCACCGGCCACGGCAGCGATCCGGCCACTAATTGCGCCGAGTTCTGCAATCACCACCACGAGTTCACGATCGGCGGCGCCGTCTACGCGCACGACTTCCCCATGGCCGCGACCCAGCTCGGGTGCGTGAGCGACACCGCGAACCTGATGACGCCCAATCAGGCCGGTACGTGGTGGTACGGCCGCGGCGGCTGGTGCCCGGGCGCGCCGGTCATCCCGTGGTCGGTCGACGTGACCAAGGACGCCGCGCCGGGGAGCACGGTGAGCGTGAGCTACCGCGCGCTGCTCAAGGGGGCGACCCCGCCCGACGGCACGGGGAACATCGACATGACTTCGTACCTCGTGATCTACGAGTGAGCGCCTCGGGCGCGGCGCGGCGCGGCGCTCAGCTCGTGAGCCGCACGCCGAGCGCCGCAAGGAGCCTCGCCACCTGGACGCGATGGTGGTCGATCACGTCCGCGGGGGTGCCCCAGGCCTCGGACTTGCGGACCAGCACGTCGACCACCCGCGCGAGCGAGTCGGAGGTCGGGCGCTCGAAGTCCCCCTGAGCCTCGCGGAAGGCGACGCGCATGGCGGCGACGATCGCGGAGCGGATGGCTTGCTCGTCGAACGAGCGCGCCGCGACCCGCTGCTTGGCGCGGACGAAGGTCTCTCGCTGCGCCTGGAAGAAGCACTCTACGATCAGGTCGCGCGCGCGGCTCGCCGTGAGGCTTCGGAGCTCCGCCTCGGAGACGAGCCAGCAGGTCGGGGCGGTCGAGCCCACGGCGCCCCGCCGGCCAATGGCGCCTTCGGCTTCGCGATGCTCACGCTTCATGCGGTCCTCTCGGCCCGTGGGAGCCCGCGCTCCGTCCTGAGGATTCGAGACCGGCCCCTCGCGCTCGAGGCCGTCGCGAACCGGGGCCTCACGACGCCGGCGGCCGGCCTCTGCAGCCATTGCGTCGGCGCGCACGCGTCGCGCCGCCTATTTCTGCGGCTCGGCCGCGCGAAGGGTCAAGACCGGGCAGCCCGCGTGCCGCACCACGTGCTCGGCCACGCTCCCCAGGAACACGCGGCTCAGCCCCGTTCGCCCGTGCGTCCCCATCACGATCAAGTCGCTCTTGCGGGTCTTGGCCGTCTCGAGGATGGCGTCCGCGGCGCTCGGCGAGAGGATCACGCGGATGGTCGCGTCGACGGCGTGCGCCTTGCGCACCGCCTCGCGGAGATCGCGGCGGACCTCCTCGATGTCCTGCTCGGAGATGGCGGGCGACGGGATGCCGACGCCGACCGGGACCGGGATCGGATCGAGGACGTGGATCACCTCCAGCGCCCCGCCACCGACGCTCGCCTGAAGATCCACCGCCCAGGCGAGGGCGCGCTCGGCGGCAGGGCTGAAGTCGAACGGGATGAGGACGTTGGGCTTCATGCGCTCCTCTTCCAGCGAGTCGCGTGCCAAACTGGCGGCGTCGAGCGTCGCGCTACGCGAGCGCGGGGACCTCGATCGGGGCGGCGGCGTCGCGGCAGGGGGCGGTGATACGCTCGCGCACCGGATGCAACTCCGGCTTCCCGTCGCCCCCGACGTCCGCGCCCGCCTCCAACGGCTCGAGCTCCCGTTCGGCAAGACGGGCGTCGATCCGTACGGCGTCTC
>JAJXTK010000614.1 GCA_021783935.1 Myxococcales bacterium
TAGCAGGCCGTTGAGTTTCTCCGGAGCTGCCCGATCCTCTCCCGCGTCAACCCGAAACTCGCCGCGCGATCGACACGGCCTGCTGTCTGTCACAGTTCCCGCAGGCCGTTTCTCAACGGCCTGCTAGACCGGTGCGCCATCAGCGCGCCGCGTGATCCGACGGCAGGGTCTGCGCGCGCGCCGAGCGGTCGTCGCGAAGGTTGGCACGCCCGCTGCAAGTCGCGCCCTCGCCATGCTTCCAAGACGCGCTCCATCGGCCCTTCGACGCCCCTCGCTCGCTGCCGCTCCGCTCCTGCTCCTGCTCGCGAGCTGCACCAGCTGGAAGCTCGAACACCCGGCCACGCCTCCGATCCCGTCGAGCACGCCCGCGCCGGACGACGTCGCGAAGGTCTGCGTGTTGAGAACCTCCGTTCTCGCGTTGGCCGTGACCTTCCCGACCCACGACAACGGCACGCTCGTCGGCGCGACGCGAGGTCGCGGCTACTTCTGCTACTTCGCCGAGCCTGGCGCGCACGCGATCCGCATCGACGCCGACGAGGCCGAGGTCGCGACGCTGCAGGCGCAGGCGGGGAAGGCCTACTTCCTCCACGAGGAGGTCGACAACTACTTCGGCTATGTGAAGTGCCGCGCCGTGTGGCTTCGCGCCGACGCGGCGCGGGCGATGCTGCAGGGCATCGACGACTTCGAGCTCGTCGGCGTGCCGGGTGACGAACGGTTGCCGGAGACGGGGAGCGTGGTGAAGGCGGCCGTCGCCAAGGAGTGACGGGCGGCAGCGGCATCGGCACCGGCTCCGGCTCCGGCAGCGGCATCGGCAGCGGCTCCGGCATCGGCTCCGGCATCGGCACCGGCTCCGGCACCGGCAGCGGCAGCGGCAGCGGCAGCGGCATCGGCCCCGGCATCGGCCCCGGCATCGGCCCCGGCATCGGCGTCCCCGCGTCGCGAGCCAAAGACCACGGGCCCCCTTCACCCGCAGGCGAAGGGGGCCCGAAGACGCCGATGCTCGTCAGAAGCTCACGAGCAACCCATCGAGTTGCCGCAATTGAGGCACCGGTAGCAGGCGCCGTTGCGCACCGTGATGTGGCCGCAGACGTCGCACACGGGCGCGTCGCCCATCATCTCCTCGAGCTGCGCGTCGAGCGAGCCGACGTGACCGGTCGACTCCGCCTCGACCGCGGCCTTCGCGAGCGTGGCCGGTGCGTACGTCGGCGCCACCGGCGTGATCGACGCCGAGCCCTCGTGCGGGCCGTGATCGGCCGGATCGGCCGTCTTCTCGGACGCCGGCGGCACGTGGCAGAGGTCGTAGCGCTGCAGGTACTCGACGCCGAGCACGCGGAAGATGTAGTCGACGATCGACGTCGCGAGCTTGATGTTCGGGTGCCCCTCGACCGGCCCCTGCGGCTCGAAGCGGGTGAAGGTGAACTGCTCGACGTAGGTCTCGAGCGGCACGCCGTACTGGAGGCCGACCGACACCGCCATCGCGAAGCAATTCATCATCGAGCGGAAGGCGGCCCCCTCCTTGTGCATGTCGATGAAGAACTCGCCGAGCTGGCCGTCGTCGTACTCGCCGGTGCGCAGGAAGACCTTGTGCCCGCCGACGCGCGCCTCCTGGGTCCAGCCGTGCCGCTTCTTCGGCAGCCTGCGGCGCTCGCCGTAGAGCTTCGTGCCGACCGGGACCGGCGGCGCGAGGGCGACCGTGTGCGAGGTCGCGGCCGCCGCGGGCTCGACGTGCTTGGCCGCGTTGACCTGCACGACGGGGATCGCGGTCTCTTCGCCGGCGCCCCCCGCCTCGTCGATCGCCTCGACGTCGGTCGCCACGACCTTCTTGTCGTCCTTCTTGTCGTCCTTCGACGTCGAGAGCGGCTGCGACGCCTTGCAGCCGTCGCGGTAGAGCGCCACGGCCTTCAGCCCGAGCTTCCACCCGTGGTTGTAGATCTCCGCGACCTCGTCGATCGTCGCCTCGTTCGGCAGGTTGACCGTCTTGCTGATCGCGCCCGAGAGGAACGGCTGCGCCGCCGCCATCATCTTCACGTGCGACATCGGCGCGAGGAAGCGCCTGCCCGTCTTGCCGCAGCGGTTGGCGCAGTCGAAGACCGCGTAGTGCTCCTGCTTGAGGTGCGGCGCGCCCTCGATCGTCATGCGGCCGATGATGTGATCGTTGGCCGTCTCGAGCTGCTCGGCGGTGAAGCCGAGGAAGGTCAACAGATCGAAGCTGGGCTTGATCTTCTCCTGCGGCACGCCGAGGCGCTTGAGCGCCTCCTCGCCCACGACCCACGAGCCGAAGGCCGAGCGCAGATCGAAGGCGCCGAGCAGCGCCGCCTCGATGCGATCGAGCTCCTCGTTCTGGAGGCCGCGCGCCTTGAGCGACGCGCGGTTGACGAACGGCGCGCCGAGCAGCGTGTTGGTGCCGACGACCCAGGCGAGGATCTCGGCGCGCTCGCGCTCGTCGTAGCCGAGGCGACGCAGCGCCTCGGGCACCGACTGGTTGACGATCTTGAAGTAGCCGCCGCCGGCGAGCTTCTTGAACTTCACGAGCGCGAAATCCGGCTCGATGCCCGTCGTATCGCAGTCCATGAGCAGGCCGATGGTCCCGGTCGGCGCGAGCACGGTCGACTGCGCGTTGCGGTAGCCGTGCCGCTGGCCGAGCGCGACGGCCTCGTCCCAGTCCTGCGTCGCGGCCTTGAAGAGATCCTCCGGGCACGCGTCGCGATCGATGGCGTACGCCGCCTCGCGGTGCATGCCCATGACCTTGAGGAACGGCTCGCGGTTCTTCGCGTAGCCGGCGAACGCTCCCTTGCGCTCGGCCATCTCGGCCGACACGCGGTAGGCGTGGCCCGTGAGGACGGCGGTCACCGCGCTGCACATCGCGCGCCCCTGATCGCTGTCGTACGGGATGCCGAGGAGCATCAAGAGCGTGCCGAGGTTCGCGTAGCCGAGGCCGAGAGGCCGGTAGTCGTGGCTGTTCTTCGCGATTTGCCTGGTCGGGTAGGCGCTGAAGTCGACGAGGATCTCCTGCGCCACGAAGAAGACGCGGATGGCGTGGCGGTAGGCGTCGACGTCGAAGCTGCCGTCGTCACGCAGGAACTTGGTGAGGTTCAGCGACGACAGGTTGCAGGCGCTGTCGTCGAGGAACATGTACTCCGAGCACGGGTTGCTCGCGCGGATCGGCGCCGTGTTCGGGCAGGTGTGCCACTTGTTGATCGTCGTGTCGTATTGGACGCCGGGGTCGGCGCACCCCCACGCGCTCTCGGCGATCTTTCGCCACAGCTCGCGCGCCGGGTACGCGGGCCCCGCCTCGCCGGTGGTGCGGAAGCGCGTGGTCCAGGTGCCGCCCGTCTCGACGAGCTTCATGAACTCGTCGGTCACGCGCACCGAGTTGTTCGAGTTCTGGCCGCTGACGGTGTGGTAGGCCTCGCCGTTGAAGTCGGCCGGGTAGCCCTCGGCGATGAGGGCCTGCGCCTTCTTCTCCTCGCGCAGCTTCCACTCGACGAAGTCGACGATCTCGGGGTGGTCGAGGTCGAGGCAGACCATCTTGGCGGCGCGGCGCGTGGTGCCGCCGCTCTTGGTCGCCCCCGCGGCGCGATCGAGCACCTCGAGGAACGACATGAGGCCGCTCGAGGTGCCGCCCCCCGAGAGCTTCTCCTGCTTGCCGCGCAGCGCGCTGAAGTTGGTGCCGGTGCCGGAGCCGTACTTGAACAGGCGCGCCTCGTACTTCACGAGGTCGTAGATCGACATGAGGTCGTCGCCGACCGACTGGATGAAGCACGCCGAGCATTGCGGGCGCTCGTAGGCGTTCTTCGTTTCGAAGACGTCGGTGAGCTCCTCGCTCCAAGCCCACGTGCCCCCCTGGCCGGTGATGCCGTAGCGGTGCCAGAGGCCGCAG
>JAJXTK010000615.1 GCA_021783935.1 Myxococcales bacterium
TTCCGATCTCGCGCATGAAGGCAAAGCCCACCGGATCGCCTGGCGGGACACGGCGGGTGGGACGGTTCCGCGGAATACTTGGGCAGCCCTGACACCGACGCGATGATCGGTTCAGACGACGGTCGACGACGGCACCCCTCGTCGAGCGCGTCCGCGGCCCAAGATGACGACACCCCCTCGCAAGCCCGCCCTCTCCGCTGACCTCGCGGAGGCCGAAGCCGAGCTCCGCCGGCTGGAGCGAGAGCGAACCACGGCCGCGGCGCGCGTCACGGCGCTTCGCGCCGAATTGGCCGCGTCGGACGCCGCGCCGCTTGCGCTCGGCGAGCCCGCCTCCGCGAGCGCGAAGGCCAAACTCTTCCTGAGCCTCTTCCGCGGCCGCGACGACGTCTACCCCGTCCGCTTCGAACCGAAGCCGCCGAAGAAGGCGGGCTACGCGCCCGACTGCGCGAACAAGTTCGTGCGCGGGCTGTGCGAGCTTCCGAGAGTGAAGTGCGGCGAGTGCGAGAACCAGGGCTTCCGCCCGTTCGACGAGGCCGCCGTGCTTCGTCACCTGAAGGGCGAGCACGTCATGGGCGTCTACCCCATGCTCCCAGACGAGACCTGCTGGTTCCTCGCCGTCGACTTCGACAAGGGCGGCTGGCGCGACGACGTGCGCGCGTTCTCCGCGGCTGCGCGAAGACGCGGCTTGCCTCCGGTCATCGAGCGGTCGCGGTCCGGCAACGGCGCGCACGTCTGGTTCTTCTTCAGCGCGCCCGTCGCGGCCTCGACGGCACGCAAGATGGGGTGTCACTTGATCACCGAGGCGATGGCGAGTCGCCACGAACTCGGGATGGACTCGTACGATCGGCTCTTCCCGAGCCAGGACACCATGCCGCGCGGGGGCTTCGGCAATCTGATCGCACTCCCCTTCCAGCTCGGCCCGCGCAGGGCGGGAAACTCGGTTTTCCTGGACGAGGATCTCGTGCCATTTCCGAGGGAGCGCCAGTGGTCCTACCTGGCCGCCGTTCAGCGCATCGCTCCGGAGGTCATCGAGGCGATCGCCTCGGACGCGATGCGCGACGGAGCGGTCGTCGGCGTCCGGTTGGCCGAGGCGCCCGACGAGGCCGAGGCAGCACCCTGGGCGCGATCGCCCTCGCGCAAGAGGCGCCCACTGGGAATCGAAGGTCCGCTGCCCCCGCGCGTGGCGGTGACGTTCGCGCAGCAGCTCTTCGTCGCGAAAGCGGGGCTCCCCTCGAGCCTGCTCAACGAGATCAAGCGGCTCGCGGCCTTCCAGAACCCCGAGTTCTACAAGAAACAGAGCATGCGTCTCTCGACCGCGATGACCCCTCGGGTGATCGCGTGCGCGGAAGATCTTCCCCTGCACATCGGTCTTCCTCGCGGGTGCCTCGCCAACCTGGAGGAGCTGCTCCGAGGGCACGGCATCGCGCTCGACGTGGGCGACGAGCGCACCCTGGGCGGCGCCCTCGACCTGACCTTCCGCGGAGAGCTCACAGCCGCGCAAGGGTCGGCCGCACGAACGATGCTCGCCCACGACACGGGGGTGTTCGTCGCGCCGCCGGGCACGGGCAAGACGGTGATCGGTGCCCACCTGATCGCTGCGCGAGGCCGGAGCACGCTCGTTCTCGTCCATCGATTGCCACTGCTCGAACAGTGGGTCATGCAGCTCAGCTGCTTTCTCGGAATCGACAAGAAGGAGATCGGGCAGATCGGCGGAGGGAAGCGCTCACCCAATGGTCGACTCGACGTTGCGATGATCCAGAGCCTCGTGCGCAAGGACTCGGTCGCCGACCTGGTCGCGAGCTACGGGCATGTGATCGTCGACGAGTGTCACCACCTCGCCGCAGTGCAGTTCGAACGCGTGCTCAAGGAGGTGAAGGCCCGCTACATCGTCGGGCTCACCGCGACGCCCCAGCGACGCGATGGTCATCAGCCCATCACCGAGATGCAGCTCGGGCCAGTGCGTTTCAAGGTCGATGCGAAGGCGCAGGCCGAAATGCGTCCGTTCGAGCATCGCCTCGTCGTACGCGAGACGACCGTCAAGCCGATCGACGTCGGCGTGGGCGCGGGTATCCAGGATGTGTACGGCGCGCTCGCGCGCGATGTTCCGCGCAATTCGATGATTCTCGACGACGTGATCCGCGCGCTCGAGGAGGGCCGTTCCCCGATCCTCTTGACCGAACGCAGGGACCACCTCGCCTTTTTCGCGAATCGCCTCGCGCGGCTCGCCCGGCACCTCGTCATTTTGCAGGGCGGGATGGGCGCGAAGGCCGATCGCGAGGTTCGCGCCAAGCTCGCCGCGATCCCGCCCAACGAGGAGCGGCTGCTCCTCGCCACCGGGAGGTACATCGGCGAGGGATTCGACGACGCGCGCCTCGACACGCTCTTCCTGGCCCTCCCGGTCGCGTGGAAGGGCACGCTCGTGCAGTACGCCGGGCGCCTGCACCGTCTCCACCCTGGCAAGCGCGAGGTGCGCATCTACGACTACGTGGACCGCGAGGTGCCCGTCCTCCTGCGCATGTTCGAGAAGCGACTGCGTGGCTACCGAACGATCGGTTACGCGCGCGGCGAGGCGCCGCTCGGCTTCGCGGAGCCCGACGCGGATCTGCTCATCGAGTATGACGAGGACGTGGTGCGCGCGCTCGAACGCGACGCCGACTCGGAATGCGATGGCGCCCTCGCCGATTCGGCGAATGCGGAGCCGGACCGATGGTGAACGTCGACGCCCCATCGCCATGGATGGATGGCCCGCCGGGCGCGCAGCTCGGGGGAGACCTCACCGACCCGCGCCTCGACGCACCTCGATTGCCGCGCGCTCGCCCCCGCGCAACTCCCCCCCGCGATGGCCGTCGCGACGCTCGATCCCGTCAAGTCCAAGCCCCCCGTCCTCCCCGACTTCGCGGACCCCGAGGAGGTCGTCGACTACGAGCGCGCGGTGCGGCACCACCGCGCCCACGTCGAGCGGTGGGCGATCCAGCTCGCCGATACGCCGCTCGGCCCGCACGCGGTGCGCGGCGAAAAGGGGGCGCCCTACCTGGTAGACCTCGTCGATCGCACCGGCGCGCACGACGCCTGCACCTGCCCCGACTTCCTCGGCAATCGCCTCGGGACCTGCAAGCACGTCGAGGCGATGCATCGCCTGGTCGAGCGCCGCGGCGCGCTCCGTAACGCGCTGCCGGGCAGCGTCACCGAGCCCACCGTCGGGGTGAACGCCGTCGGACCTGCCGAGCTCACGTTCCTCGGCGCGTGGACTCCCGGCCTGCGCAAAGCCCTCGGCGACGGCGCGCGGGCCGATCTCGCGGCGATCGAGTCCGTCTCGCGACGAGGCCGCGTCCGCGTGCTCGAGGCCGCGCGGGTTCTCGAGGCGCAGCTCCGCGCGCGCGGCGAGCTCGCCGGACGCGCCAAGCGCGTCGCCGCGGCGATCGCCCGCGGCACGCTCGGGCTCGACGTGCTCCAGAAGCCGCTCTTTCCGTATCAGCGCGACGGCGTCGCCCACCTCGTCACGCGGGGGCGCGCGCTGCTCGCGGACGACATGGGGCTCGGCAAGACGGTGCAGACCATCGCTGCCTGCGAGGTCCTGCGCGCGCGCGGCGAGGCCGAGCGGATCCTGATCGTGACGCCCGCGTCGCTGAAGGACCAGTGGGCACGCGAGTTCGCCGAGTACGCCGGCCAGACGGCGAACGTCATCGGGGGCGGGGCCATTGCCCGACGCGCGGCGCTCCGACGCGGCGAGCTCCCCTACACGGTACTCAACTACGAGCTCGCGATGCGCGATCTCGACGTCGTGCAGGCGCTCGAAGCCGACGTCCTCGTGCTCGACGAGGCCCAGCGCGCCAAGAACTTCCGCACCAAGACCGCAACGACGCTACGGAAG
>JAJXTK010000616.1 GCA_021783935.1 Myxococcales bacterium
ATCTATCGACGAGCTGCTCGCCCGCGTGCGCGCCCTGCACCGGCGCGCGCGCCCGACCCCGACCATCGCCCTCGGCCCGATCGAGATCGATCCGATCGCGCGGCGCGCGAGGCTCGACGGCGCGCCGATGGTCCTCACGGCGAAGGAGCTCGCCCTGCTGACGTATCTGGTGCGCAACGCGGGGCGCCCGGTGCCGCGCGCGGAGCTGCTCGCCGAGGTGTGGGATCTCTCGTTCGATCCGGGCTCGAACATCATCGAGGTGCACGTCAGCCGCCTGCGCGAGAAGCTCGGCGCGCACGCGCCGATGCTCGCGACCGTGCGCGGGGCCGGCTACGTGCTGCGCGCCGAGGCCGCCCCGTGAGCTTCCGCTCGCGCACGATGATCGTCGTTGCGGCGACGACCATCGTGACGGTCGGCGCCGCGTTCGCCGGGGTCGCCGTCGCGTTCCAGAGGTCGCTCGACGACGGCTTCGACGTCGCGCTGCGCGCGCAGGCGAAGGAGGAGGCCGCGGAGGCAGCGGAGCTCGGCGGCGAGCGCTTGGCCCTGCCCGAGAGCTCGGGCTTCTACGCGAACGACGTCGAGCCGCTCGCGCGCTTCGCGGTGCTCTACGGCGCGGGCGGCGAGGTGCTCGCCAAGACCGCGGCCTTCCCCTGCGAGCCGCCGCCGCGCGCGTCGCTCGATCACCCGGCCGGCGCGCCCTTCCCCCTGCGGTGCGGCGCCCCGCGCCTGCGCGCGATGCTCTGGCCGATCCCGCGCCACCCGGGCTCGATGCTCCTGATCGCGGGGCCGCGCGCGCTGCTCCAAGCCGACGCGACCTTCCTGCGGCGCGCGATGCTCGTCGCGTTCGCGCTCGCCGCGCTCTGGGCGCTGCTCGCCGCGCGCATCGTCTCGCGCCCCATCGCCCGCGATCAGGAGGCCATCGGCGCGGTGCTCCGGCGCGTGGCGGCCGGAGACCTCGGCGCGCGCGTCGGCGCGACCTCGCGCGACCGAGAGACGCTCCGCCTCGCGGCCGACGTCGACGAGACCGTCGCCCGCCTCTCCGCGCTGGTCGACGCCCAGCGACGCTTCATCGCCAACGCGGCCCACGAGCTGCGCTCGCCGCTGACGACGCTGCTCGGCGAGCTGCAGCTCGCGCTTCGGCGGCCTCGCGACGTCGCGGGGTACGAGGCGGCGATCGGCGAGGCCATCGAGTCGACCCGGCAGCTCGCGCGCCTCTCGGAGGACCTGCTCGCGCTCGCGCGCGTCGGCTCGACCTCCGCGGGGGAGTCGGCCGACATCTCGCTGCTCGAGGTCGCCAACGCCGCGGTCGCCTCGGTCGCGCCCGCCGGCGACGAGGCGCGCGTTCGGCTGCGGGTCCGCGGCGCCGCGGTCGTGGTGCATGCGCGGCCGATCGAGCTGCAGCGGCTCATCCGCAACCTCGTCGAGAACGCGGTCGCGCACTCGCCCGAGGGGGGCGAGGTCCGCGTGGACGTCGAGCTCGAAGCGGAGCTCGCGGTCGTGTCGGTCGAAGACGACGGCGAAGGGGTCGCGCCCGACGAGGCCGATCGCATCTTCGAGCCGTTCCACCGCGGCGCGAAGGCGCGGTCGCGCGGCGCCGGCGCGGGCCTGGGCCTCTCGATCGCCCGCGACATCGCTCGCGCGCACGGCGGCGATCTCGTCTACGCCCCGAGGGGCGCAGGCGCGCGCTTCGTCGCGACGCTCGCGCGGCGACCGGCCTTCAGCGACACGGAAGGAGCTCGGGGCTCCTAAGCGCTACTGTGTCGATTCTTCGCGCCGCCGTCCTTCGACCATCGACCCCCGGTTGAAACCGGGGTTGGGTACGTGCGGTCGTCGACAACACGGACAGCGCGGCAGCCGGCGGATCACGACGCGTCGAATCGCGACGACGACCGTCTCGAACCGTATCGGTTCACGCGATCCCCGCGCCGCCGTCCTTCGACCCCCGGTTGAAACCGGGGTCTCGAGGCTCAAGCCCCCTGCGGGGGCTCCCAGCTTGCTTCGCGCAGCTGCCACGGCTCGGACGCGGGGTGATGGTGCCGCTGCGCGCGCACGTACGAAGCGACGCCGTCGAGGTGTTCGGTGCAGAACTGCATCGCGATCGGCTCGAAGCTCTTGCGCTCGCCCGTCCCGAGTAGCCCGAGCGCGTACATCGCGAAGCTAGCCCGCTTCTTCTTGTGGCGGACGATCGTGCCGATCTCCGCCAAGAACGTCTCGAGGCGCTCCTGGCTGTCGGGCGGGAGCTGCGCGAGCTTGAGCCTCGTAGAAATCAGCCTGCAACCAGGGGCCAAACGTTCGACACAGTAGTACTAGGCCCGCGCCCCACGAGCCGCGGCGCGCTGCGCGCGAAGATGAACGGGAATTCATCCTCGCGAAGCTGAAGCCCATTTAATCGGCGCGATGGAATGTCGATCTAGATTGCCATGTTGCGGCGGTCGAATGGGACGCTCTCGCGCTCGCAAGCGCGCGGTCGACCCCATTTTGGCTGGCGTGACGCGAAGGAGAAGATGCCTTGTCCGGAAATGCCCGCACGCTCCTCGGAGCGCTGGCCATCTTCGGCGCCGCGGGGTGCGCTCGCGACGTCGTCACCATTCCCCTCGTGCGATCGGCGGGGCTGCCGCTGGTGGACACGCCGCCGTCGGCGACGCCGCTCGAGGTCGTCACCCACAGCACCGCGATCGCCGATCCGCTGCCGGTGCGGTCGACGCGCGTCGCCTACGCCGACCTCGAGCACGCGCTCGGGTTCGCCGTCTCGTCGGCCGTCGTCCCGTGGGCGGCGTCGCGCAAGAGCCCGCCCCAAGGGGGCTGGCGCTTGCTCGTCGAGCTGACCCAGGCCCGCGCCGAGTTCGCGGGCGGGCGGCTCTTCGTCACGCTCGCCGCGCAGGCGACGCTGCGCACGCGCGCGGACGACGGCTACGTCGCGCAGACGCAGGCGACCTGTCACCAGGCCGGGCTCGTCGCGCCCGACGCCGGCGCGCCGGTGCTCTACGCCTGCATGACGCACCTCGGCCGCGATCTCGAAGGCTGGCTCGGCCGCATCGCGCCGAGCCCGGCGAACTGACGTCGAGCTTCAAGCTCGTTTTAGCCCTCAGCGCGCGCCCCCTCGCGGGCACGAGGGCGTCGTCGTGCCCGCGAACGCCACAAAGGAGCCCATCGACATGCGACTCATTCCCATTCTCATCTTGGCTGCCGTCTCGTCCGCCGGCTGCGCGGGCGTCGTGATCGAGCCCGGGCACCGCGGGCTGCTCTTCAACCCGCGCGAAGGGGGCACCAAGCAGGACGCGCTGACGCCCGGCTACTGGAGCCTCCCCTCGTGCTTTCTGCGCGAGGTCTGCGCGCGCGTCGACGACTACGACGTCACCTACTCGACGCGCCGCGAGGAGGTCCAGACGACCTCTCAGGAGGGGCTCGTGATGACCCTCCGCGTCGCCGTGATCTTCCGGCCGATCATCCAGGAGCTCTACCAGCTGCACACCGAGATCGGCCCGAACTACTACGACGAGGTCGTTGGCCCCGAGTTCCGCAGCGCCGCGCGGGGCGTCTTCGCGCGCCACTCGTACCTCGATCTGCAGAAGAACAACGAGAAGCTCGAGGACGAGGTCGAGCAGGATCTGCGCAGGCGCTGCCAGGGCAAGCACGTCGAGATCGCCTCGGTCACGCTCGAGGAGATCCACTACGCGCCCGAGATCGCGCAGGCGGTGCAGGCCAAGCTCGTGGGCGAGCAGGAGGCGATGCGCAAGAAGGCCGCCGCCGAGTCGGACGCGCTCCGCGAGAAGCTCGCGCTCGAGCACGACGCCGAGAAGGAGCGGCTGAAGGCCGAGGCGGCGCGCAAGGCGAAGGAGGAGGAGCGCAAGCTCG
>JAJXTK010000039.1 GCA_021783935.1 Myxococcales bacterium
GTCGGTACGTCGGCCTCGTCGAGCAGCCCACCTTCAAGCGTCGCTGGTACAAGCCCGAAAACGAGAAAGAGGAGCATGCGGCGCTCACCGAGTTCCTCGACGCTCGGCTCGAGGCGTGGGCGCGCGCGCGGCACGAGCCGTGGACGGCGCGGCAGGCCTCCAGCGCGCTGGGCAGCGACGCGGCGGTGCTGGCGGTGGCCGAGTTGGTCACCGGCCGGCCCGATCCCGATCTCGACGCGCTCGTCGAGGAGCGGCTGCGCGCCACGGCGGTGCCGAACAACAAGCACCACGTGTTCAAGCCCGACGGGCTCCTCAAGCGCGCGGCGTGGGAGGAGACCTGGCGGCAGCAGCACCGCGAGGACGCCGGCGAGCGCCTCGTGCCGCCGGTGCCGCCGAAGTACGCGCCCGGCGATTACCAGCGCATCGAATACTGGGGCCACCGCGGCAAGCTCGACGTGCCCAAGGAGCGCTTCATCGCCTTCACCGAGGTGCCGCTCGGCCCGCTCACCGAGAACCGCGAGGAGATCCTCTACGGCTGGGCGGGCTGGACCCACCGCGAGCGCGCCCACGCGCTGCTGGCCCTCGACGAACAGCTCGAGGCGGCGGGCGGCATGGACGTGAAGCGGCGCTGGGGCGTGCTGTACGGCGCGTGGTTTCTCCTGCCATTCGTCGCCTGGGAGTCGCCGTCGGCGGCCGAAGAATTCCGCTCGGTGGTGCGCAGCGTGGTCGGCGACCACGGCGTCACCGACGAGATGCTCGCCGCGTGGGCTGTCGAGAACCCGCCGCTCGGCGCCCCGCGACGGCGCCGCGCCGCCGCCCCGCGCACGTGACGCCCGCTGCGCGCCAGCGGAATTCGTGAAGCCGCGCCCGCGCCTGCTTGACGCGGACCGTACGGACCGTACACTTGCTGGAATGAAAAAGAATCTCGGCGCGGAAGAGGCCCGGCGGCGCCTGCCCGAGCTGATCGAGCGTGCGCACCACGGGGAGGCGGTCGTCGTCACGCGGCGGGGCGCTCCCTACGCCGCCATCGTGCCGATCGCGGAGGCGGCGCGCCGCGGCCGCGGGCCGTCGCTGCTCTCCTTGCGCGGCTCCGGGAAAGGGCTCTGGGGCGAGACTCCGGGGAGCGCGATCGACGCGCTCCGCGACGAGTGGGAATGAAGCTCGTCGACCTGCCCGACGGCGCGGCCATCCTGGTCGACACGCCCCCGATCGTCTACCTCCTCGACGGCCATCCGCTCGCGCGGCGCTTCGCCCCGCTGTTCGCTGCCGGCGAAGCCGGGCGGTTCCGGCTCATGGTGACGCCGATCACCGTCGCCGAGGTCGCCACCGGCCCACTCCGCGCCGGCCGCGAGGCCCTCGCGCTGCAGTACCGCGCGGCGCTGTGCTCGGGCGGCGCCTGGTCGCTCCTGCCCATCGACGAGGAGACGGCGTTCGAGGCGGCACGGCTGCGCGTGCGCTATGGCCTCAAGCTCCCCGACGCCTTCCAGCTCGCCGCCGCTCTCCGCGCCGGCTGCCATGCGGTCGCCACGCACGATCGCGACTTTCGACGAGTCGAGGACGTCCGCATCCTCGGGCTCGACTGAAGGGCACTCCATGGCGATCACCATCGCCTTCGACCTCCCCGCCGCGCAGGACATCAGCGCCCTCGAGTTCGTCCGAGGGGAGCCA
Organism: Myxococcales bacterium; assembly: GCA_021783935.1. GTDB lineage: Bacteria > Myxococcota_A > Polyangia > Polyangiales > JADJMO01 > CAIXWQ01. The sequence continues at coordinate 1,669 of JAJXTK010000039.1, forward strand.
CGGCCTGAAGGCCGCGGCTCCGGAGCAACGGCCCCTAGGGGCCCGCGGCTGAGTCAGGTTGCGTCGGTGGGCTCCAGCTCGTCGAGCAACTGCGAAACGCGATGATGGGACCGTTGCTCGCGGACGTAGCGCTCGACCGCGGGCACATCGTCCGGCGCCAGGCTGACCGCGCCATAGCGCTCCTGCCAGCGAAAGCGGCGCCCCGGCGAGATCTCGTGGTTCATCAAATACGACGAGGTGCCCTTGACCGCGTCGACGAGCCGCGCAATCGGCACCGACGGGTCGAGGCGCACGAGGAGATGGACATGGTCGGCGACTCCGCCCACCGCCGGCGGCGGGCAACGCTCGCTCACGCACCGGGCAGCCATGGCGGCATGGCGCTGTCCTTCGCTCGCCTCGGCAATCACCTGGAGCCGCCTCCACGTGGACCACACGAGGTGAACGAACACGTCGATCCGCGCCATCGCTCCATCATCGGCACGCACTCGCGGAAGTTGCCTCCACAGCGCCGACAATTCGACGCCCCGAAGGGGCGGTTGCTCCGGAGCCGCGGGCTTCAGCCCGTGGCTCCCCGCAGCTAGCGAAGAGGACGCGATCCATGACGCTCACCATCGCCGAAGCCTTCGACCTCCCCGCCGCGAACGACATCAGCGCCCTCGAGTTCGTGATCAAGCTCGAGGACCCCGCGTGACAACAGCGCGGCACGAGGGGCCCTTGCACCGTTCGCGAATCGCGAATAGAATATGTACGTGGCCCTCAAGCCGCAAGATGTCGTCGTGCTGCTGAAGCTCGCCCTGGTTTCCGACGAGCGCTGGTCCTACAACACCCTCGCCGTCTCCCTCGGCATGAGCCCGTCCGAGGTGCATGCAGCCGTCCGCCGAGCGACGAAGGCGGGGCTGATGAACGCGGCTCACCGCCGGCCGAACCGCGCCGCCCTCGAGGAGCTGTTGGTGCATGGGGTCCGCTACGTGTTCGCGGCCGAGCGGGGCGGCGTCACGCGCGGGCTTCCGACTGCGCACGCTGCTCCAGCTCTCGCCGGCGAGTTCATCGCCGCCGACGAGCTACCACCCGTGTGGCCGGATCCTGAAGGCACTGTTCGCGGGGAGAGCATCGAGCCGCTCTACCCGTCGGTCCCGAGGGCCGCGCGTGTGGACGAGCGCCTCTACGAGGGGCTGGCTCTCCTCGACGCGATCCGCATCGGCCGTGCGCGCGAGCGCAGGGTCGCCGCCGAGCGACTGCACAAGCTGCTGGCCACATGAGCGCGAGCGCCGCCAACCTGGCGCTCGTCGCCACCGTGGCGCGCCGCCTCGGCGACTTGCGCGCGCGGACGGTCTTCGTCGGCGGTGCAACGACCGCGCTCCTGGTCACGGATCCGGCGTCGCCGTCGATCCGAGCCACCCGCGACGTCGATGTCATCGTCGAGGTGGGCTCGTATCTCCTGTACCAGCTCGACCTCGGCGAAACGCTGCAGCGCGCAGGCTTCCAGGTCGACACCAGCGAGGGCGCGCCGCTCTGCCGGTGGATCGTCGATGGGGTCAAGGTCGACGTCATGCCCACCGACACCACCGTGCTCGGGTTCAGCAACCGGTGGTACCCGGAAGCGCTTCGGCACGCGACGGAGCACGACCTCGAACCCGGCCTGACGATCCGGGTCGTGACGGCCCCCTACTTCCTCGCGACGAAGCTCGAGGCATTCCACGGCCGTGGTGGACGCGACTTCCTCGCCAGCCACGACCTGGAGGACATGATCACGGTCCTCGACGGCCGGGCGGATGTCGTGATCGAGGTGCTCGCGGCCGATCCCTCTCTCCGCGCCTCCCTCGCCGAAGAGTTTGCGCGGCTGCTCGATACGGCTGCGTTCATCGATGCGCTGCCCGGTCACCTCCCCGGCGACCGCGCGAGCCAGGCCCGCCTTCCCCGGCTCGAGAGCACGATCGCGCGGCTCGCTGGACGCGGCGGGGCGTAGCGACCGGGCACACCTCGATCCGCCATCGCTCCATCATCGGCACGCACTCGCGGAAGTTGCCTCCACAGCGCCGACAATCCGACGCCCCGAAGGGGCGGTTGCTCCGGAGCCGCGGGTTTCAGCCCGTGGCTCCCCGCAGCTAGCGAAGAGGACGCGGTCCATGACGCTCACCATCGCCGACGCCTTCGACCCCCCCGCTTGTGATCGACGCCCCTCGGGGCTGACCCTTGGCGGGCGGGCGGGCGCGTGCGCCGGTGCGCTTGCGGCGCTCGTCGCGGTGTTGACACCGTGTCAATATCATGCCAGGTTTCCGCGGTGCGTCGCCAGGAAGCCATCCGCACGATCAAGGCGGCGGCGCGGGCGGGCACGTTGATCTTCACGGATCACGCGCGCGAAAAGATCGCGTCGTGCTGCGAGACGCCGGACAGCGTCGCGAACGCGATCGCCAACGCCAGTGCCTTCACCGCGCAGCCCGACGGGACCTACAACGTGCGTGGCGAGGGCCTCGCCGCCGTCGTGGCCATGCGTGACAAGGTCGTCGCGGTGACCGTCTACCTCGCAGGGTGACTGATGGAATCGACCTTGAAAGAGTGCGTGAAGTGCGGCGGAACGAAGCTCGAGCGGCGGGAAGTGGAGCGGCACCGCGACGTGGCGGGTCACCGCTTCACCGCGACGCTGACCGCGCTCGTTTGCGCGGCATGCGGCGAGGCGTACTTCCGCCAGCAGGACTTGATGCCGTTCGAGCGGGCAATCGCGCATGCGCTCTTCGAGGCCGGCGAGACGGCGGGAGAGGCGCTGCGCTTCCTGCGCAACTGCATCCCGCTCACGGCGCGCGAGTTCGCCGAGCTGCTCGACCTGCGCCACGAGACGGTGAGCCGCTGGGAGAACGGCAAGCGGCCCATCGACCGGGGCGACTACGCGACGCTGCGTCAGCTCGTCGAGGAGAGCGCCCGCGGCGAGCGGGCGACGCTCGACTACCTGCGTTCCCTCCGCAAGCCACGTCGGCTCCCGAAGCGCGTGCGGCTCGACGTGCGGCGCGGGGCTGCCTGATGGGCCAGGTCAACACCATGCCGCTCACCATCGCCGAAGCCTTCGACCTCCCCGCTGCCCACGACATCAGCGCCCTCGAGTTCGTCATCCGGCTCGAGGACCCGCACGACGAGCAGCGCAACGCGCGCCTGGTGCGCGACTACGTGCTGACGCCGAAGGTCGCCGAGGCGCTGCCGGACATCTTCGCAGCGATGAAGCACATGGGCGATCGCGGCGAGGAGCTGGGGCGCTTCGTCCACGGCAGCTTCGGCAGCGGCAAGTCGCATTTCATGGCGCTGCTCGGACTGCTGCTCGAGGGGCACCGCGGCGCCTGGGACAAGGTGGCGCGCGACAAGAAGGTGCTCGACGAGAGCTACGAGGCATGGGTCGGCGGGCTCCAGCCGCTCGTGGTGCGGCTGCACCTGCTCACGGTGAACCGGCCGGGCTGGGGTCTCGACCGCGCGATCTACGAAGCGGCCAATCGCGCGCTCGCGCGGCGCGGGCTGCCGCCGTTCGAGTTCCTCAACGTGACCGGCGTGCTCGACGAGATGCGCCGCGGGCCCGAGCTGTTCGGGCGCGACTTCTGGACGCGCCTTTGCGATCGCGGCGTGGTCGAGTCGGAGGAGGCATTCGAGGAGCTGGCGCGCGGCGCGCCCGAGGAGCGCGAGGCGCTGGTGCGCGAGTACCTCAAGCTCATGGGGCGCGAGGCCGCCGACGCGGGCATCGACCCCAACTGGGCCGAGGGGCTGCAGCGGCTCGCGGCGCACGTGAAGGCGCAGGGCCACGGCGCGATCGTTCTGCTCGTCGACGAGCTGCTGTTGTGGTTGAAGGAGAAGACCGCGCCGGAGTTCCGCGCGGCGATCAACCAGCTCAATGTGCTGGTCGACCACGCCGACGGGCAGCGCGCGGTGCCGCTGTTCGCCTTCGTCGCGCAACAGCGCAACCTGGAGGAGTTCTTTCCCGACCTCGTCGACGAGCACGAGCTGCACGAGCACCTGTCGCACCACTCGAAGCGCTTCGAGCAGACGACGCTCGAGGACGAGGGGCTGCGCCACGTGGTCAAGGAGCGCGTGCTCAAGGTACGGCCCGCGGCGAAGGCCGAGGTGGAGCAGGCGATCGCCGAGCTGAACAAGCGGCACGGCAAGATCCTGCCGACGCTGCTGCACGGCGCCACGCCCGAGTACCTCCGCGACGTGTACCCGTTCCACCCGGCGCTGATCGAGATGCTGATCGACATCTCGTCGCTCATGCAGCGCGACCGCACGGCGCTCCGGCTCTTGTTCGAGCTTTTGGTGCGGCACTATCCGACGCTGCCGATCGGCGAGCTTTTGCCGGTGGGGCGCGCGTTCGACGCCATCTTCCTGCCGTCGGGGATCGACGCCAGCAAGCGCGTGAGCGAGCTGCGCGCGATCCACGCCACCTATTACCAGCGGCTCGCGCCGGCGATGCGGCAGATGGTGGAGCAGAGCGCGCGCGGCGACGGCCTCTTCGACGAGGGGCGCCGCGAGGTGCTCGATCAGATCGTGAAGACGGTGCTGCTCGCCGAGGTGTCGCCGCGGCTGAAGGCGGGCGCGGCGATGACGGTGGAGCGGCTGGTCAAGCTCAACGACGCGGTGGTCGAGGGCGAGCTGGAGCGGGCGCGCACGACCCGCGTGCGCGACGCTCTCGTCGAGCTGTCGCGGCTCGTGCCGGCGCTGCAGGTCAACGGCTCGGGCGGAACCGCGACGGTGACGGTGGTGCTGCAGGGCGTGAACTTCGGCGAGCTGCTCGATCGCGCGCGCAGCAAGGTGGCCGGCAGCAAGCCGGCACGCCTGAAGACGTTCAAGGAGCTGCTCAAGCCGGCGCTCGGCCTCGACGGAGATCGCGGCGAGCTGAAGGTGAGCTGGCGCAAGACGACGCGCCGCGGGTGGGTGGAGATCTGCAACGTCCGCGAGCAGTCGAACGCGACCTTCAAGGCGGGGCCGGGCGAGGAGTTCCGCCTGCTTGTCGACTATCCGTGGGACGACCCGGGCTTCGGCGCCGAGGCCGACCTCCAGAAGGCGCGCGAGGTGAACAAGCGCGAAGGAAGGCAGCCGACGGTGTGCTGGCTGCCGCGGCACTTCACGCCGAGCGAGATGGCGTCGCTCGGCGACCTCGTGGCGATCGACTACCTGCTCTCGCCGGCGGGCGTCGAGGAGCTGCTGCAGCCGTTGGCGCCGGCGGACCAGGTGCAGGCGCGCGACTGGGCGACGCGGCAGCGGCAGACGCTGGAGCAGAGCCTCGTGCAGCGCCTCGCCAGCGTCTACGTCAGCGAGGGGCAGGCGGTGGCGCTGGTCAAGGACTTCAACGAGCGCGTGCCGACGGGCGAGCTCGACGGCACGGCCGTGGCGCTGGTGAAGCAGCTGCTCGACCTGCTCTACCCGCAGCACCCGCCCTTCCGCATCGAGCCGAAGCGCGAGGAGCTGCAAACGCTCGGCGACTGGCTGGTGGCGGCGACGATGAACGGTGGCCGCAAGAGCTTCGACACGGCGACGGAGCTGCGCGCGCTGCGGGACCTCGGCGAGCCGCTCGAGCTGGTGCAGCTCGGGCAGACCAGCGGCAGCGTGCGGACCGACACGCGCTACCTCAAGGCGGTGCTCGATCAGGTGCGGCTCGACTCGGTGGTGTGGGACAGCATCGACCGGGCGCTCGAGAAGGACTACGCGCTGCAGCCGGCGGTGCGGAACTTCTTCCTCGACCACCTGGTGCGCGCGTACGACTACCGCGCCGTCGAGACGGTGACCGGTCAGCCCGTCGAGGTGAAGATCGACGGGCGGGCTCGCGAGAACGTCACGCTGCGGCGGGCGCAGGTGGTGTCGCCGGCGGAGTGGAGCCGGGCGCGCGAGCTGGGGACGGAGCTGCTCGGCGTGGCGAGCGCCGCGGCGCCGTCGCTGGTGGAGCAGGATCGGTTCGTCGAGGCGCTCGGGAAGGCGGCCGAGGCGCGGCGGCAGGTGTTGCTGGAGGTCTTTCAGAAGCTCGGGCAGCTCGACGCGTCGACGGGCGCGCGGGCGCGGGAGGCGAAGGAAGGGGTGGCGCGGCTCGCGCCGCTGGTCCAGCGCGGGCTCGAGTCGGCGGTGACATTGCGCGAGTGGATCGGCAAATGGCCGGCCGCCGGCGACGACGGTGCGATCGCCGTCAAGCGCGCGGGCGACCAGCTTGCCGCCGCGCGCGAGGTCAACGAGGGGGGGCTGCGACAGGTGAAGCGCCTCGCCGCGGGCGAGCACGAGGATGGGCAGGCGAGCCACGCGCACCTCGGGCTGCTCACCGACATGCTCGCGACGAGCGAGGCGAAGCGCACGCTCCTCGCGGCGGACGTCAAGACCTGGAACCGACAGGCCGAGGAGCTGGTGTCGCGCGCCCTCGAGCGCCGTCCAGTGACGGCCGTCGTCGTGCCGCCGGTCGTTCCGCCATCGCCGACGCCGGTGGTGCTGCCGATCGGCGGCGTTTCCGTGGTCGCGCCGGTGCCGGTTGCCGCGCCCGTCGCGGTGCCGGTGCACGAGCCGCGAATCATCGCCGTACCCGGTCTGCGTGTTCGCACCGACGAGGAGCGCCGCGCGGCGGTCGAGCGCGTGCGCGGGGAGCTCGAGCGCGTGGACGCCGACATCGTCGACGTGCAGATCATCGTGGCGCCTCGCTCGACGGAGGACTAGCCGGGCGCACCGATGCGGGAGACGAACCTCATCCTGAAGAAGCTCCTCGAGCTGGCCGGCGGGCCGCAGGAGCACGGGTACGTGCTCGCGCTCGATGGCGAGGGGCTGTCCGATGTGCCCGAGACGCTCCAGACGCCGACGGCGACCTACACGGTGGTGCGCCCGACGTCCGAGGTGATGCTGCGCCACGTGCTGTGGAAGGCGGCGGGCGCGCCGGTGCTCGCGCTCATCAAACAGGATCTCGCCGAGCGGCTGCCGGCCGATCTCGTGCGGCGCAGCGGCAAGGGTCGGATCCACTCGCTCGACGTCGGCGAGATCCTTGGTCTCATGCTCAACGTCTCCGTCGTGGCGACGGAGGATCTCGAGATCCAGCGACTCGCGCTCGATCACATCGACGAGCTCCAGGAGACCTTCCGCCACCGCACGCTGCCGACGGTGGTCGACCGCCGCCTGCTCGACGACCTGCTGCTCGACGTGGCGGTCGGGCGGCGGGTACGCGATCTCAAGCCCGGCGAGCTGCTGGCCGAGTGGGTGACGACGCCGCCGGAGTGGTCCCGCGTGGTGGGCGACCTCGTGCAACGGCAGCTTCCGATCCTGCACGCCATCGAGGGACGCCTGCTCGCGTGGGCGCTCGCGCCGGGGAAGATCGCCGAGCGCAAGCGCCGGCTCGAGGCGCTGCTCGTCCACGGGCTGCTGCTCGCCGTCGACGGCGAGGTGCCCGAGTCGGCGTGGGGACCGCTCAAGGGCGCGGCGCGCGATCCGATCGTCGGCATCACCGACGAGACGCTGCGCGCGACGCTGGCGCAGGTGGTGCGGCAGGCGCTCGACGCCGACGCCGGCGGGTTTCTCGCCGCGCCGTGGCTGCGCAAGGCCGAGTCGCTCGCGCGGCAGCTCCTGCCGCCGGCGACACTGGCGTCGAGCCGCGACCTGCCGCTCGGCCTCGACAACCGCTGCGCCGACGTGGTGCAGCGCATCGCGAGCGGACAGGCGGTGCCGGCGGCGGAGCTGCGCGCGATGCGGCAGCACCGTGCGCGTGACCTGCGCGCGGCGGAGCTCGACGTGCTCGAGGAGATGGCGCGCCTGTCGCGCTATCTCGAGTCGCCGGCGGTCACCGCGGCGAAGGCCGTGCAGTGGGTGCAGAGCTACCAGCGCGAGGGCGCGTTCGCCGACCGCGCGGTAATGCGGCTCCGTCGAGGGCTGGCCGCGAGCGCGACGTACGCGAAGCAGGCGGCAGCGTTGATCGATCGGGTCCGCGCGCGCCGCGACGACGAGAATCGCCGCTTCGCCGAGCAGCTCGCGGCGGGCTACACGGCGCGCCTGCACGAGCCCGACCTCGTGCCGCTGCATCGCCTGTGGTCGCACCCGCTCATGCGGGAGGCTGGGCTGCTGCAGCCGTCGAAGGCGAAGGACGAGCGCGAGCGGCCCTGCGATGGGAAGCTGCTGCTCGTGGTGCTCGATGGCTGCAGCTATCCGTCGTTCCTCGATCTCGTCGAGGAGCTGGCCGGACCGCCGGCCGGTGCAATCGGGCTCGCTTTGGGGCGCGATGGTTCGGCGCACGGCGTGCCGGCGCTGTCGCCCGTACCGACGGTGACGAGCCACGCTCGGAGCGCCATCTTCCTCGGCGAGATCCCGAAGGACCCGTGGATCGCCGAGAGCGTGTGGCGCGAGGAGCGCGAGGCGGCGAGCGACCCGGCGCGCTTTCGCCAGAACGCGACGCTGGGCGCGCGATCGCGACGGTTGTTCCTCAAGGGCGACCTCACCGACGGCGGGCTCGAGCTGATCGCCGCGGTGAAGAACCCGGCCCTCGACGTGGTCGCGGTGGTGTTCAACGCGATCGATGACCAGATCGGCTCGTCGAACCTCGGCGCGCTGCTGCCGATCAAACCGTCGCAGGTGACGGGGCTGTTGCCGAGCCTGCAGGCGGCGGTGGCGACGGAGCGGCAGATCGTGATCACCGCCGATCACGGGCATACGCCGTACGTCCACAAGTCGCTCCGTCGTGGCGACGGGCCCACGACGCGCTTCAAATCGCTCCAGCCCGGCGAGGCCACGCCGGACGGATTCATGCTGATCGACGACGACGGCCTCGGCGGCGCGCCGGGGCGGAAGGCGTTTGCGTGGCAGCAGGGCGTCTATCTCGGGCAGGCGCAGGTGGGCTTCCACGGCGGCTGCTCGCTCGAGGAGATGGTCGTGCCGCTGGCGTTCCTGAAGGCGCAGGGCGTCGCCGCCGACGAGCCGGTCTGGTGGCACGGCGGCGTGGTGACCAGCTTCCATCCGATCGCCGCGGCGCCGTCGGTGCAGACGCCGCCGCGCGTGCCGCCGCCCCCGCCGGCGATGCCGGTGCAGGGGGGCCTCTTCGACCGGCGCCCGGTGAGCGCCGCGTCCACCGGATTGCCCGACGAGGTGCTGCGCACCCTCGACGACGACGAAAAGCGCGTCCTGGTGCTGCTGGTCGAGAACGGGAGCGCACGCCAGAGCGCGATCGCGCAGCACCTGAAGCGCAGCCCGGCGCGCGTCGGCGGTCTGCTCGCGAGGCTGGTTCGCAAGCTCCACGACCAGGGCGTCTCCGCGCTGCGGCGCGAGTCGCTGCCCGACGGCGAGGAGCTGTTCACCTTCGAGCGCTCGTCGGAGGAGCGGCGATGAACGGTGTGCGCCCCGACGAGGCGCGCGAGATCGTCGCCGCGTTGCGCGCGGGCGTCGTGCCGCAGGCCGGGCTCCATCACGTCACCACCGGCCTTGACCGGCTCATGGCGGCAGTCGACGAGGAGCTCGCCGAGGTCGCCGAGGGGCGAGGGCACGGGCGCGCGAAGTGGATTCGCGGCGAGTACGGCAGCGGGAAGAGCTTCGCGGCGCGCCTCCTGTGCGCGCGGGCGCAGGCGCGTCGCTACGCCACCTCCGAGGTGCAGATCTCGATCAACGACACGCCGCTGCACCACCTCGAGACGGTCTATCGCCGCCTGATGGAGCGCCTCACCACCGGTGCCGACGGCGCGGGCGCATTCCGCGCGGTCGTCGACGGATGGCTCTTCGAGATCGGCGACGAGGTGTCGCGGCTATCGGGCCTCGCCGAGGACGACCCGGCGTTTCCCGACGCAGTCGAGAAGCGGCTCGAGGACAAGCTCGCAGAGCTGAGCACGCAGAACCCCGCCTTCGCGCAGGTGTTGCGCGCTTATCACCGCGCCACGCACGAGGGCGATTTCAAGACGGCGCAGGGGCTGCTCGCGTGGGTCGCCGGGCAGCCGCACATCGACCGCAGCGTGACGTCGAAGGCGGGCGTCAAGGGCGCGGTCGATGGCCAGGCGGCGCTCGCGTTCCTGCGCGGCGTGCTGACGCTGCTGCGGCAATCCGGGTACGCGGGAATGGTGCTGGTCCTCGACGAGGTCGAGACGATCCAGCGTATGCCGGGGCCGACGCGCGAGAGGTCGCTCACGGCGCTGCGCCAGCTGGTGGACATGCTCGCCGACGACGAGCTGCCGGGGCTCTACCTCGTCGTCACCGGCACCGCCGCGTTCTTCGACGACTACAAGGGCATCAAGTCGCTCGCGCCGCTCTACCAGCGCGTGCAGACGCGTTTCGACGCGAACCCGAAGTTCGACAACCTGCGCGCGCCGCAAGTGCGCCTGCTGCCGTTTGACGAGCCACGGCTCCTCGAGGTGGGGCGCAAGGTGCGCGACCTCTACCCCGCGCGTGCGTCGCAGCGGGTGGCCGAGCGCGTCGGGGATGCGTTCATCGCGGCGCTCGCCGATCAGGTGAGCACCGGCTTTGGCGGCAAGGTGTCGGTCTGTCCGCGCATCTTCCTGCGCGAGCTGGTCGACGTGCTCGACAAGGTCGACCAGCACGAGGAGTACGACCCGATCCACTCCTACGCGCTGCAGCTCGACGACGCGGCGCTCACGCCGGAGGAGCTGGCCGCGCGACACGGCACGCCGACGGTGGAGACGGAAGCGGTGGATGCGCCGGCGGCCGCCGGCCCGCGCCGCCTCGACGGATGAGAGCCTGTGAGCGCCTTCTTTCGCCTCCACCCGCAGCTCCAGCACGCCATCGTCCACGACCTCGGATGGCGCGCGCTGCGGCCGGTGCAGGAGCTGGCCACCGATGCGATCCTCGACGGCGCGAACGCCGTGGTGCTGGCGCCGACGGCCGGAGGCAAGACCGAAGCGAGCGTGTTCCCGGTGCTGTCGCGCGTGCTCGCCGAGGGGCTGCGCCCTGTGGCGGCGCTCTACGTCTGCCCGATTCGCGCGCTGCTGAACAACCAGGAGCAGCGGCTGCAGCAGTACGCGCGCATGGTCGGATTGAATGCCTTCAAATGGCACGGCGACGTCGCGGCGTCGACGAAAAACCGCTTTCGGCGCGACCCGGCGCACCTCCTTCTGACGACGCCTGAATCGCTGGAAGTAATGCTCATCAGTGAGCGCACCGACGCGCGCGCGCTGTTTGGCGGGCTGTCCGCGATCATCGTCGACGAGGTGCACGCCTTCGCCGGCGACGACCGGGGCGCGCATCTCGTGAGCGTGCTGGAGCGATTGACCAGATTCTGCGGCCGCGACATCCAGCGCATCGGGCTGTCGGCCACCGTCGGAAATCCCGACGCGATCGGCCGCTGGCTGCAGGGATCGAGCAAGCGTGAGCTCCGCCTCGTCGATCCCCCGAAGTCGCCGGCGGAGCGCGACCTCCATGTCGAGCTGCTCGACGATCCCGGGCTCGTCGCCGCCGCGGCCGCAAAGATTGGCGCCGGCAAGAAGAGCCTCGTCTTCGTCGAGAGCCGCGGGCAGGCCGAGCGCATCGCCGGCGCCATGCAGGGGAGGGGCGTGGACGTATTCGTGCACCACAGCGCCGTGAGCCGTGCCGATCGCGAGCTCGCCGAACGACGCTTCGTCGAGGGCCGGAACACCGCCATCGTGTGCACCTCGACGATGGAGCTCGGAATCGACGTCGGCGACCTCGACCTCGTCGTGCAGGTCGACGCGCCGGGAACCCTCGCCAGCCTGTTGCAGCGAATGGGCAGGACCGGCCGCCGCGAGGGAACGCGCTCCAATTGCACCCTTCTGTGTCAATCGGCCGAGTCGCTGCTCCAGGCGACGGCGTTGATGCGGCTGCTCGAGGCCGGAAAGGTCGAAGACGTACGGCCGGTGCGGCGCGCCTTCCACGTGCTCGCCCACCAGATCCTCGCCCTCACGCTGCAGGAACAGGGTATTTCCCGCCATCAGATCCTCGATTGGGTGGCCAGCGCGACCCCGTTCTCCGGCGTCACCGCGAGCGAGGTCAATCATCTCGTCGACACGATGGTTGCCCGTCAGATCCTGCACGAGGCCGACGGTCTGCTCTCGCTCGGCGCCGAGGGAGAACGCCAATACGGCCGAAAGAACTTCTTCGAGCTGTACGCCGTCTTCACCGCCCCCCAGGTGCTGCGCGTGATGCACGGCGCCGACGAGGTGGGCACGGTTCAGGGGACGTTCCTCACCGCGGCGCGGGACGGCGAAGCGCGGATGGTCTTTCGCCTCGCCGGCCGTTCGTGGCAGGTGGTCGAGGTCGATTGGGCCCGCGGCACGTGCAAGGTGGCGCCGGCCGAGGGCGGACGCGTGCCCGCCTGGCTCGGCGCCCCGACCGGGCTGTCGTTCCGGCTCTGCCAGGAAATGAAGGCGGTCCTGCGACAGGAGCGAGCCGACGAATGGCTCACCCCCGCCGCGCGCGGCGAGCTGGCCCGGATGCGCGGCGACTACGACGGCCTCGTCGAGGAGGGCGCGACCGCCCTCGAGCAGCAGGACGGCGGCGTCCGCTGGCACACCTTCGCCGGCGCCGCGACCAATCGCCTCCTCGCTCTCGCGCTGTCGACGACCGGCATGGAATGGACGCCCGGGAATCTCTCGCTCAAGACAAAGGGAGACGTGTCCGTGGTGGCCTGCCGCGAGGTGCTCGATCGTCTGCGTGACATCGATTGGCAGGAAATGGCGCGCGCCCAGGCGCCAATCGGCCCTGTCCGCGCGGTCAGCAAATTCCAGCGCTGCATGCCTGAGGACCTCGAGCGCGCGCTGCTCGTCGAGCGGCTGTACGACATCGAGGGTGCGGAAGCAGTGGCGAAGGCGTTTCGCAAGATCATCGCGGGTTGACACCGCCCCGTCAGGAGCCTAGCTCGCCGCGCGCTGCCGAGCCGCGCGGTCGGCGAGACCGAGGCCGAGGCGACGGCCTATGTCGTCCTGCGCGCGCTCGGGCTTCCGTCGACGGCACCTGCCTACATCGCATGGCAGGGGGGAACCGGCGCCCTCGTGCTCGCCCCGCTCGGAAGGACTCAGCGGGCTGCGAGGACGATCCTCGACGCCGGCGGCGCGGGCGTGCTTCCGTCCGACGATCAGACCGCCGGTCGCGCGGCGAGCGTCGCGAACCCCTCCTCGATCGCCGCACGCGCGGCCCGCGACGGCTCGCGGTTCGCCTCGCCCGCGACCTGGGCCAGCACGAACGGGCGCCGCCTCGACGGCTGCGCCTCGACGGTGAGCCGCTCGCCGCGAACGCGCGCTGAGAACACGTAGCTGCGCCGGGCGAGGATCTCGCCAAGGTAGCTCGCGACGCAGTTGTGCATGGCGCGCCCCTCCTCGACGAGCGCACGCAGCGTGCGGATCGCGCGCACCTCGACCCCGCCGGCGACCACGTCCTCGCACGGCGGATCCGGCAGCGCGAGGTCGCCGTCGTCGAGGAGCACCGACTCGTCGAGCGTCACCCGCAGCTCGCGCCCGCCGAGTCGCGCGATCTCTTCGTGCCATGCGCGGCACTCTTCGAGGAGCGCGATCGGATCGGTGTCGCGCGCGGGCAGCCGCCCCTCGGCGAGGCAGTAGTCGCGCAGCTCGGCGATCGTCTGCCGCAGGCCGACGCGGCGGCGGTGGCGCGCGTAGATCGCCGCCGCGTGCCGCGAGGCGAAGCGCGACAGCGCGACGACCGTTTTGTGATGCGGGTCGTCGATCCTGAGCGTCGCGCAGCTCGCCTTCATGGTGCGGAACCAGCGCGCGTTGGCGAGCGGCGCGCGCGGCACGTCCTCGGGCGCGAAGGCGAGCGGCGGCGGCAACCAGAGCAGCGTCGTCGGCACGCGCGGACCGGCGCGGAGGACGAGGAGGCGCTGCATCTCCAGCAGTCGCTCGCGCTCGCGCCCGGCTGCCAGCGCGACGCGCTCCCACGCTGGATTGCGCTCGTCGTCGCACAGCTCCTCCGCCGCACCCGCCCACGCCGCGACCGCCTCGGCGAGGAGCGGCCGCAGCCGTCGGCCTGCGACGACGCCGTCGAGGAGCCGCTCGCCGACGGCGGCAAGCGCGCGCGGTCGGCGGCGTGAAGCGGGACGCGCAGCTCGTAGCAGGTGGCCTCGGCGATGAAGCCCTGCGCCTCGATCTCCTTCCACGGGGCGTCGAAGCGCTTGGGCCCGATCAGGCTGAACACCTCACCCTCGAGGCGATCCTCGCGCACCAGCGTGGCGGTCAGCCCGAGGCGGCGGCGCGCCTGGATCTCGGCGGTGAGTCGGAAGATCGGCGCCGGCAGGAGGTGCACCTCGTCGTAGATCACCAGCCCGAAGGCGCGCGCCGAGAGCTTCTCGAAGTACGGGAAGCCGGCGCCCCGGCGGCGCGTCAGGATCTGGTAGGTGGCGACGGTGACCGGGCGGAGCTGCTTCACATCGCCGGAGTATTCGCCGATCGCTTCGGCGGGAAGACCGGTCTTGTCGCGCAGCTCGGCGATCCACTGGCGCGCGGCGGTGACGCTGGTGGCGAGGATGAGCGTCTCGGTGCCGAGCGCCGCCATCGCCGCCATGCCCACCAGGGTCTTGCCGGCGCCGCAAGGCAGCACCACCACGCCGTGCCCGCCCGAGCCCTCGCCCGCCGCGCCGTCGAGGAATGCGCGCACGGCGTCGCGCTGGTAGGGACGCAGGCGGAGCGCTTCGCCGCGCGCCGTGACCTCGCGCAGCGCGATCGGCAGCGGCTGGCCGGGCGCGAAGCCGGCGCGATCGTCGACCGGCCAGCCGAGCTTGAGGAGCTGCTGCTTGACCACGCCGCGCGCCGCGGCCTCGACGGCGAAGCGCCCGTCGTCGAGCGGCGCGAGCAGGCCGCCGAGCGCCTTGTGGTTGCGCGCGGTGGAGGCGACCGCGGGATCGGCGATGCGGAGGCAGAGCCTTCCAGCGCCCGCGCCCTCCGCGGTGAGCGCGATGGCGCCCCAGCGGCCCACCAGCGACTCGATCTCGGCGAGCACGTTCTGCGGCGGCGGGTAGCGCGAAAAGCGCGTGAGCGTGGAGGCCACGTCGGCGGCGCCGAGACCGCTCGCGGCCGCGTTCCACAGCGACAGCGGCGTGAGCCGGTAGGTGTGCATGTGCTCGGGCGACTTCTCGAGCTCGGCGAAGCGCGCGAGCTCGGCGCGCTCCTCCTAGTACCGCGGCGCGTGCACGTCGACGAGGATCGAGCGGTCGGCCTGCACGATGAGAGGCGCGTCGGCGCTAATCATGCTGCGACGCAGCATGACAGGGTCGGGGCGCGGCGACAATGGAAAACCGTCGCCAGGGCGGCCGAAGGGTGTCGCGATTGAATCCCCTTGCCGCCCGCGCGCGCGACAGCGAATGCTGCGATGCACCATCGCGAAGCGACGAGGACGGATGCGAAACGACCATCCACTGGAGTCCTGGATCATGGCCGATGAGATCGGTGCCGAGCCGCTCGGGC
>JAJXTK010000617.1 GCA_021783935.1 Myxococcales bacterium
CCCCTTGCCGGGCTGGTCGTCGGGGATCACCTGCTCGCGCCGCAGCAGGTCGAGCTGCTGGGCGTTCTTGCGGTTCTGACCGACGAAGTACGACAGCTCGCACTGATCGCTCTCGTGGGCGTCCTTGACCACGCGGCGGTGCGCGAAGGCGTTGAAGTCGACCCGCCGGGCGGTGCCGAGGAACGCCGTCACGCGCGTGATCTGCACGGGCGTCGCGGCGATGTGCGCGGAGAGGTAGGCCTCCTGGAGCTCGTGCACCATGCGCGTCGTCGCGCTGCGGGCCAGGCGATAGCGTTCGGCGTACGCCTCGGCGTGCGTCTTGCCGCGCGAGATCGTCGAGAACGCCGAGTAGATGAGCACCGAGATCATCGCGAGCACCGCGATGGCGACGAGCACCTCGATGAGCGTGAGCCCGCGCGCGCGGCCCCGAGGGCATGGCTCGGCGCGCACGCTCACATCCCTCCGAAGCGCGGCATGGTGCCGGGCATTCCGGGCGCCGCGCCCGGAGCCGCGCCCGGAACTGCGCCCGGCACGCCGAGGCCGCCGTCGGCCCCCGCCATCCCGGCCGGCATGCCCATGGTCGGGTTCGTCACGAAGAGCACGATGGTCGTCTTGCGCTCGGTCGGCCCCTCGCTCCAGATCACGTCGACCGTCACGCGGCGGATCGACGCCTCGAGCAGCGGCTTGAGCTGCGGGTAGACCATGTTCATCGCCATGCCCGCGATCGCGTTCACGCCGCCCGCGGGGAACCCGCCGCCCGGCATGCCGGACATCCCGGGCATCCCGGGCATCCCGGGCATGCCCGAGCCGCCGGTGCCGCCCGACAGGAGCGAGGCGAAGCCGCCGATGCCTGCGTCGCCGAGGCTGCCCGGGTTCTGCGCCGCGCCGGCCAGCGCCGCGAGCGAGCCGAAGCCCGAGCTGCCGCCGTCGCCCATGCCGCCGAGGCCCCCCGCGCCGCCGTCGCCGGTCTGCGGCGGGTTGGGGAGCACGACGGCCTCGATCGCCCAGTGGCAGTGCATGCCGACCGGGTTCTCGCCGTCGCAGCAGGGGCCGTCTTCGAACTGATCGGTCAGCGGGTAGCCCATCTTGAGGAGCTGCTCCTCGAGCTCGCTCACCTTGCAGCGCGCCGCCGCGTCCGCGACCGTGATGTTGCGCGCGCGGACATTCGAATCGTACTGCCCCGCCACGATGCTGAGCAGCGAGGTCAGCATCAGCCCGAGGATCGCGAGCGCGATCATCACCTCGAGCAACGTGAAGCCGCGGGCGCGATCATCGCCCGACATCGACGGCCTCGCTCGCTTCCTCGTCGTCGCGCGGGTGGGGCACCGGCACGGGGCCGTCGGCGATGGTGGCCTTGCCGGTGAGCGGCGCGACCACCACGCTCATCACGTCGGTGTCCGCGTCGGTGTCGGCGATCTTGAGCTGCACGCTCGCGCGCTCGGCCTCGGAGCCGAAGAAGTAGACGTAGGCGTGCCCCTTGGTCTGCGGCGCGAGCTGGTGCGCCGCGTCGACCGCGCGAAACACGATGCCCGACTGCAGCTTGGAGGTCTCCTCGCCGATCACCTTCACCTTCGCGAAGGAGGGGCGCGCGACCTGGACCCCCGCGTTGATGCGGTTCGCCTCCTCCATCGCGGCCTTCTCGGCGGCGGTCGCGGGATCGGCGCCGCCGTTGCCGACGATGTCCTTGGAGTCGATCAGCATCGGGCTCGACGACTCCTCGAGCCAGAGCGCGTTCTTCTCGAAATCGAGCACCAGGCGCATCTTCTTGCCGGTCGACGCGGCGCGCGCGTAGCCCGCGCGCATGGCCGCGGCGACGCGCGACGCGCTCGACTTCAGGCGCGATCGCTGCAGGGCGCCGGCGCCGTAGAGCACCCCGCCGAGCATCGTCACGAGGATGAAGAGGACGACCAAGACCTCGATCAGCGTCACGCCTCGCGCGCGCGCCCGCCCGCCGCGCGCCTTCGCGCGAGGGGACAGAATCGTTCGCGCGAGGGCCTGCTGCACGGAGGACTCCCATCGCGCCGCGCGAGGCGGCGCGCGTTCACTTGCCGGGGCGGGGGCCGGCCCAGATGTCGTCTTCGCTGCCGGGCTTGCCGTCGGGGCCGTCGCTGCCGATCGAGACCTCGCCGGAGGTGCAGAGGATCTTGTACGGGTGGTTCCACGGGTCGTTGACGTTCTGGTCGGACTTCAGCGACTTGTCGGCCTTGAGCGTCTCGGTCGTCGGGCACTCGCTCGAGCGATCGGGGTGGTCGGCCTTCCACTGCTCGACGATGTTCTGCAGGGTCTTGGCGTCCGTCTGCGCGGTCTTCTTCTGCGCCTCCTGGAACTTCGGCAGCGCGTAGATCGCGACGCCGCCGGCGATGAGCGCGAGGATCGCGACGACGATCAGAACTTCGACGAGCGTGACGCCGCGCTGAAACCAACTGCCGCGCCTCTGTCGCCCCGAGAGGGCGCGCGGGTCGCCGCTCGTGCTCCGAAAGCCCCCGCGCGCGGCGCGGACCAGGCTGGCGATCGTCTTCGCGAAGTGCTCCTTCGAGGTCATTTCTTACTCTCCTTGAACGCCCGCGGCGCGGGATGCATGCCCGCCGGGGCCGAAAGACTGCGCTCGACTACTCGACGAGATCGAGACCATACGGCTCACCGTCGGGCCCGTCGGAGGAAAGATCGTAGGCCCGATCGGGGAGCCGAGCGGGGCAGGCGAAGCGCAAAGGGCGCGCCCACGCGTCGGTGGGCGGTGCGCTCAGGTAGGGCGGGTGATCGCCCGGAGCGACCAGCTCGTCGAGGTCGCGCGGGCAGCGGCCGTGGTCCGCCCGGAACGCGTCGACCGCGGCGCGCGCGTGGGCGACCGTCGCGTGCGTGACGCGGACCAGGCGTGCCTCGCGATCGCGCGCGCGGATCCACCAGCCGATCGCGATGGCCGAGACGACCAACAGCCACGCGGTCGCGCGGCGGCGGGGCAAGCGCAGGGTGCGCGCGAGCGACCGCCTCTCCCACGGAAGGAAGATCGTCCGCTCACGCCTCCTGCGCCCGAAGATCGCCAACTGGGCCTCGCTCGCGTGCCCGCTCCTACTGGTTGAAGTCGTTCATCTGGATGAGCGGCATGAGGATCGAGAAGGCGATGAAGCCGACCGCGCCGCCCATCAGCACGATCATCATCGGCTCGAGCAGCGAGGTGAGCGCGGTGACGCGCACCTCGACGGCCGACTCGTAGCTGTCGCTCACCGCCTCGAGCATGCTCTCGAGCTGGCCGGACTTCTCGCCGACCGCGATCATGTGCGTGACGATCGGCGGGAAGCGCTTGGAGCGCTTGAGCGGCTCCGCGATGCTCTCGCCCTCGCGGATCGAGCTGGTGGCCTCCTCGACGACGCGCTCGAGCGCCGCGTTGCCGATGACCGCCCGGACGATGTCCATCGCGCGCAGGAGCTGTACGCCGCTCGCCAGCAGCGTCGCGAGCGTCTTGGCGAAGCGCGCGACCGCGATCATCTGGAACAGCGGCCCGAAGACCGGCAGCACGAGCAGCGCCCCGTCGATGCGAACGCGCCCCGCGTCGCTCTTCGACCAGGCGAGGAGCGAGCCGAGCGCGATGCCGAGCAACAGCCCCGGCAGCGCCGCGACCAGCACCTTGCCCCCGGCCTCGCGCAGCATCACCTGCATCAGCAGCAAGAAGCTGCCGAAGAGCGTCGCGAACACCGCCCTGCCGCTCGCCCCCTTCTTGGGCGCCGGCTTGGCCGCCGTCACGCCATGCCGGATCGGCTCGACGGGCTTGACGACGAGCCCGTACGCGCCCGCGCCGATGATCGCGCCGTTCAGCAGGCCGTGCGAGATGGGCGACGACAAGGTGTC
>JAJXTK010000040.1 GCA_021783935.1 Myxococcales bacterium
CCTGAATCATCCTTGACACGTTCACGCTCTTCTTCACCGCGACGGTCTGTCTCGGTGGGGCGCTCTCGTCGCTGCTCGCAGGCGGCTACATGCCCGAGCACGGGCTCGACAAGGGCGAGTTCTACGCGCTGATGATCCTCTCGGCGATCGGCGCGGTGCTGCTCGTCGCGGCGGGCGACTTCCTCGCGCTCTTCATCGGGCTCGAGACGATGTCGATCGGCGTCTACGCGATGACGGCGTTCCGCCGGACCAACCCGCGCAGCGCCGAGGGCGGGATGAAGTACTACCTGCTCGGCTCCTTCGCGGCGGCGATTCTGCTCTACGGCGCGGCGCTGATGTACGGCGCCACGGGCACCACGGCGATCGCCGGCATCCGCGACGCGCTCGGCTCGGGCACCTTCGGCTACGCGCACGATCCGGCTCGGCTCACGACCGTGATCGTGGCGATGGCGATGATCGTCGTCGGCCTCGCGTTCAAGATCGCGGCGGTCCCCTTCCACATGTGGACGCCCGACGTCTACCAGGGCGCGCCGACGCCGGCGACCGCGTTCATGAGCGTGGTGGTGAAGGCGGCCGCGGTGGCGGTCGCCATGCGCGTGCTGCTCGTCGCGTTCGGCGACAAGTTCTCGTCTTCGTGGGGCGCGGGCTGGCCGCCCGTCATCGCCGGGCTCGCGGTGCTCACGATGGTCGTCGCGAACCTCACGGCGATTCGCCAGGAGAACGTCAAGCGCATGCTCGCGTACTCGAGCATCGCGCACGCAGGCTACATGCTCATCGGGCTCGTCGCGGCCTGGGGCCACGGCGATCCGATGGCGTCGCGCGACGGCAAGGCGGCGCTGCTCTTCTACCTGCTGCAGTACACCGTCACGCAGGCGGGAGCCTTCGGCGCGCTGATCCTCGCGGGCTCGAAGGGGCGCGAGGCGGTCTCGTACGAGGACCTCGCGGGGCTCGGTCGCCGTAACCCCGCCGTGGCGCTCCCCTTCACGCTGTTTCTCATCTCGCTTGCCGGCGTGCCGCCCACCTCTGGCTTCTTCGGCAAGCTCTACGTGTTCCAGTCGGCCATCGAAGGGGGCTTCACGTGGCTCGCCGTCATCGGCCTGCTGAACAGCCTGCTCGCCGCGTACTACTACCTGCGCGTGCTGGTGTTCCTCTACATGAAGGAGCCGCAGCCGGGCGCCGTCGAGGCGGTGCCGATGAAGAGCGGGTACGTGACGGCGGCGCTGGTGCTCGCGTCGGCGCTCGTCCTCTATTTCGGTCTGATGCCGGGGCGGCCGCTGGACATGGCGATCAACGCGGCCCAGTCTCTGATGTGATGGCGAGCACACGTCGATCGATCGGCGCGGGCGTCGCGCTCGCGCTGGTCAGCCTGCTGTCGGCGGGATGCCCGCGGAGCCGGACCTCCGAGAGTGGCGCCGCGGCCGCGAGCTCCGCGAGCTCGGTGGCGAGCATAAGGCCGCTGCCCCCCGCGCCGACGTCGCCGCCGCCCCCGGACGACAAGTTTCCGCTCGACGAGGCGGCGATCGACGCGATCGTGAACCCGTCGCACGCGACCGAGTACACCGGGCCGACCGGCGTGGTCGAGGGGGTCGTGCGCGTGACGGGCGACCCGGCTCGCATGCGGCAATTCATTCCGTTGCCCAAGCCGTGCGAGGCCGCGGTGCCGATCCACGGTCCCGACTACCGCGCGGGGCCCGGCGGCGAGCTCGCCGACGCGCTCGTCGCGGTGATCAAGACCTCCGGCTACGTGCGACCGAGCCGCGCCGACAAAGTCGTCACGATCAAGCAGTGCTCGATCACGCCGACGCTCATCGATCTGTCGGTCGGTCAGCGGCTGCTGGTCGCCAACGACGACGACTCGCCGTACACGCCGAACCTGCCGACGCGGAAGATCATCACGCGGCTCGCGATCAAGGGCATGAGCCCGGTGCCGCTGTTCCTGACGACTCCCGCCGCGTACGCGATGACCTGGCTGCCGGGCGCGCTGCCGGGCGCTGACGTGCCGACGGCGACGGTCTTCGTGCTGCCGAACGCGCTGCACATGACGACCGATCTCGACGGGAAGTTCCGCGTCGCGGGCGTGCCGGTCGGCAAGGCGCGCCTGGTCGTCTCGCACCTCGGCATGCCGGAGTTCGGCAAGGACATCGAGATCAAGGCGGGCGAGGTCGTGAAGATCGACGCGCCGATGACCTACAGGGCGCCGCCGGCGTCGAGCGCCCCGGCGCACCCCGTCTCGTCCATCCAGTGAACGCACGGCGAGCGAGCCTCGCCACGGACGGTGCGCTGGTCGTCGCCGCAGACGCGAGCGAGCCCGGCCACCCAGGTGAGTAGCCGGGCTCTCTGACGGTCGCGGCAAGCACCGGTCGCGCAGGCGACCGACGTCGTCTCAGACCGTCGCGAAGGCGGTGTCGCTGATGTCGAGCGCGGAGGAGTCCTCGCGGCCGAGGATCTCGGCCTTCAGCTTCACGCTCGGCAGCACGTTCATCGCGAAGTACTTGGCGGCGAGCGTCTTGCCTGCGTAGAAGGCGCGGTCCTTCGCCCCCTCTTCGCCGTCGGGCAGCGACTTGGTCTTCTCGATCGCGATGCGCGCGCCGTCGAGGAGCAGCCAGCCGACGGCCAGCTCGCTCATCATCTCGAGGAAGCGCGTCGAGGCGATGGGCACCATCGACATCTGGCCCATCTGGAACCAGCCGAGCATGCGCATCGCGGTGCCGCCCACCGCCTCCTGCGCGGCCTGCAGCTCCTTGACCGAGGGGCCGAGGGCGGGGTGGTTCGCGTTCTCGGCGATGAATTTCGCGACGTCGCCGAGGAACGCCTGCAGGTTCGCGCCGCCGTTCTGACCGAGCTTGCGGCCGACGAGGTCCATCGACTGGATGTGGTTGGTGCCCTCGTAGATCGAGAAGATCTTCGCGTCGCGGCAGTACTGCTCGGCGGGGTAGTCCTTGGTGTAGCCGACGCCGCCGTAGGTCTGGATCGCCGTCTCGCAGATGCGGAACGACTGATCGGAGCCGTAGGCCTTCACGAGCGGGACGAGCAGATCGACCTGCCCCTGATGGTAGGCGGCCGCCGTGTCGTCCTTGCCCTGGTGCACGAGCACGCCGTCCTGGTGGCGCGCGAGCTTCACGATGAGGCAGCGGATGCCTTCGACCCGGGCCTTCATGTCGATGAGCATGCGGCGGACGTCGGGGTGCTCGATGATCGCCACGCGCGGCGCGTTGGCGTCCTTCCAGTGCTTGATGTTCGGCCCTTGCTTGCGCTCCTTCGCGTACTCGAGCGCGTTGAGGTACGCCGTGGACGCGACCGCCACGCTCTGCAGACCGACGCCGATGCGAGCGCCGTTCATCATCTTGAACATCTGCGCCATGCCGAGGTTCTCGACGGTGCCGACGAGCTCCCCCTCGCAGCCGTCGCTCTCGCCGAAGTTCAAGAGCGCGGTCGACGAGCCGATGATGCCCATCTTGTGCTCGAGGCCGCCGACGGTGACGTCGTTCGGGCCGAGGATGTTCCCCTGCTCGTCGGTCTTCATCTTCGGCACGAGGAACAGCGAGAGCCCCTTGGTGCCCTGCGGCGCGCCGTCGACGCGGGCGAGCACGAGGTGGACGAGGTTCTCGGTGAAGTCGTTGTCGCCGCCGGAGATGAAGAGCTTGGTGCCCTTGATCGAGTACCTGCCGTTCGGGAGCTTCTTCGCCGAGGTGCGGGCGGCGCCGACGTCCGAGCCCGCCTGCGGCTCGGTGAGGCACATCGTGCCTGCCCAGCGCCCGTCGTACATGCGGGCCATGTAGAGCGCCTTCTGGCGGTCGGTGCCGAACTGCTCGACGACCTCCGCGGCGCCGTGCGCGAGCCCGGGGTACATCGCGAAGGCGACGTTCGCGCCCGAGAGGAACTCCTCGACGGCGACGGTGAGCGCCATCGGTGCGCCCTGGCCGCCGTGATCGGTGCTCACGCCGACCTGCTTCCAGCCGGCCTCGTACAGCTTCTGCCACGCGTCCTTGAAGCCGGGCGGCGTGATGACCTGTCCGTTCTCGAGCTTGCAGCCGACGCGATCGCCGACGGAGTTGAGCGGGCCGAGGATCTCGCAGGAGAACTTGTAGGCCTCATCGAGGACCATGTTGACCTCGTCGGGGCCCCACGCCGCGTAGGGCTCCTTCGAGAGGAGCTCCCCGAGACCGAATTGCTCGAAGAGGAGGAAGCGGATCTCTCGGAGATCGGCCTTGTATCGGTTCTGCGCGGTCTGGGCGTTAGCCATTAGCGGGCCTCCTACGGAACCTGGATCGGTCGGCGCGCTGCCTGTCGCCGCCGAGAATGAATCGCCATTCAGTCAACTACCATGGCGCTGCGATGCGTCAATACCGACGCGAAACCTCCGCCTGGTACGCTCCGCATGGGCCGGAAATGCAGGCTCGGATCGTCGGGACGGGCGGGCATTTGGCCTCGCGCGACCACGCGCGGTAGCGAGCGACGATGAATCTTCGTGCGATCGAAGTGACGTGCGGGCAGCTGCTGGTCGTCGGGTTCGACGGCCTGACCTTGCCTGCGTCGCTCGCTGTGTCGCTCGCGCGCGGCGAGCGCGGCGGCGTGCTGTCGTTCCGACGCAACGTCGGTCAGCGCGACGGGCGTGTCGATCTCGCGCAGGTCGCCGCGCTCAACGCTGCCATCGTCGACGCGTGCCCGAGCGAGCTTCCGCCGCTGATCGCGGTCGACCAAGAGGGGGGGCGCGTGCGGCGGCTCGGTCCGCCGCTCTTGCAGGTGCCGGCCATGCGCGCGGTCGCCGCGGCGCTCGATGACGGCGCGCTGGAGGAGCTCGCGCGCGCCGTCGCGCTCGAGCTCGCCGCGCTCGGCTTCTCCATGAGCTTCGCGCCGGTGCTCGACGTCGACACCAACCCCGAGAACCCGATCATCGGCGATCGCGCGTTCGGCGCGACGGTCGATCGCGTGAGCGCCGCAGGGCTCGCCTACGCGCGCGGCCTCGCCCGAGGCGGCGTGCTCTCGTGCGCCAAGCACTACCCGGGCCACGGCGACACCGAGCTCGACTCGCACCTCTCGCTGCCGCGCGTGCGTCACGCTCGCGCGCGCCTCGACGCAGTGGAGCTCGCGCCGTTTCGCGCGGCGGCCGAGGCGCGCATCCCGTCGGTCATGACTGCGCACGTGGTGTTCGACGCGCTCGACGAGGGGGTGCCGGCGACGCTGTCGCGGCGCGTAGTGCACGACGTCCTGCGCAGCGAGCTCGGCTTCGAAGGGGTCTGCTTCTCGGACGATCTGTTCATGCGCGGCGTGAGCCCGTCGGCGGGCGCCGATCCTCGCGAGGTCGCCGACGTCGGCGTGCGCGCGATCGACGCTGGGTGCGACGCGCTGCTCGTGGCGCACGAGGGGCCCGCCGCCGAGGCCACGCTCGGCGCCTTGGTGGAGCGGGCGCGCCGCGACGCCGCCTTCCGCGCGCGCTGCGAGGAGGCACGCGCGCGGTTCGTCGAGATGCGGCGCAAAGTGCCCCCGAGCCCCTCGCGTTCGCTCGGCGCGCTCGAGGCTGCGGTCACGAGCGAGGCCTCGCGGAGCGCCGCCGAGGCGCTGCGGGCTTTGGCGTGACCCGGCCCGCGGAGACTCGGGCCCCCGGCGGCTGGCTCGACGGCTCGTTCGCGCAGGGCATTCGAGCGCTTCGGCGCGTCCCACCGCAAGCTGGCCGCTTTCTGCGTCGATGCGCTCGCGTTGCACCCGGGGGGCATCGGCAGCGTGAACCCGCGCGCGCGAGCCGCAGGCACGTCGACTGCAGGCGAGGCGGCACTCGGCCATGACGCATCAACCCCGCGCGGTTCCGACGATCGAGCGCCCCTCGAGCGGTCCGCCGCAGGCCGAGGTCGCTGGCGGCGACGCGGGTCGACAAGACCCGTTCGCCCGCCCCGAGGACGTGCATCGGATCGTCGCCGACGGGGCCTTCGACTGGGAGCTGCTCCTCGATCGCGATGGGCGCGTTCGATACTGCTCCCCCTCGAGCGCGAGGATCACCGGGCACGACGCCGCGGAGTTCGTGGCCGGAGGCGACCTGGTCCTCGAGCTCGTGCACCCCGACGATCGCGAGCTGCTCTTGCGCCACCGCGAGCGCGTCGAGTTGGGCGAGTCGTCGGCCGACTTCGAGTACCGCATGCTCGTCGCCGGGCGCACGGTGTGGGTAGGCCACGCGTGCCGCCCGGTCTTCGACGCGGCGGGAGCGCGCATCGGCACGCGCGTCAGCAACCGCGACGTGACGGCGCTGAAGATGGCCGACGCGGAGCTTCGCGGCGCCGCCAGGTATGCGCGCAGCCTCCTCGAAGCGAGCCTCGATCCCCTCGTGACGATCAGCCCCGAGGGGAAGATCACCGACGTCAACACCGCGACCGAAGAGGCGACCGGCAGGGCGCGCGCGGCCCTCCTCGGCACCGACTTCGCCGACTACTTCACCGAGCCGGAGCGCGCGCGTGACGGCTACCGACGGGTGCTCGAGCGTGGCCTCGTTCGCGACTACCCCCTGACCCTGCGGAGCGCCCTCGGGCGCGAGACCGACGTCCTCTACAACGCGAGCGTCTACCGCTCGGAGAGCGGCGAGCTGCAGGGGGTCTTCGCGGCCGCGCGCGACGTGACCGATCTGCGGCGCGCGATCCGCGCGCTCGAGCGGCAGCGCGACTTCAACGCGAAGGTGCTCGGCACGGTGGCCTCGCTCGTGATCGTCCTCGATCTCGAGGCGCGCATCGTGTTGTTCAATCGGGCCTGCGAGCAGTGCACCGGCTGGTCGTTCGACGAGGTGGCCGACAGGCCCTTCTTCGAGGTGCTCGTCCCCGAGGCCGAGCGCGAGGCGGTGGGGGGCGTGTGGCGCGCGCTCGCCGCCTCGGCGCTGCCGAGCCGCTTCGAGAACCACTGGGTCACGCGCGGCGGCGAGCTGCGCCTCATCGAGTTCGCGAACACGACGCTGAGCGCGTCCGACGGCGAGGTCGAATTCATCATCGCCGCGGGCACCGACGTGACCGACCGGCGCCGCGCCGAGCAGGAGCTGCGAGCGAGCGAGGAGGCGCTGCACGGGCTGAACGCAGAGCTCGAACGGCGCGTCGCCGAGCGCACCGCGGAGCTCGAGGCGGCCAACCAGGAGCTCGAGGGCTTCTCGTCCTCGGTCTCGCACGACCTGCGCGCGCCGCTGCGCGCGATCGACGGCTATGCGCGCATCGTGCTCGACACCTACGCCGATCGTCTCGACGACGAGGGGCGCCGGCTGCTCGGGGTCGTGCGCGAGAGCACCGTGCGCATGGCGCAGCTCATCGACGACATCCTCGCCTTCTCGCGCGCGCGGCGCCTCGAGCTGCGCCTCGCCGACGTCGACATGAACATGCTCGTCGGGTTCGTGTGGCAAGACCTCGAGCCCGCGCGCGCGGGGCGCGAGATCGAGCTGGCCGTCGGCCCGCTGCCGTGGGTCCGCGGCGACCCCGCGATGCTGCGGCAGGTGCTCGCGAACCTGCTCGGCAACGCCGTGAAGTTCACCGCGCCGCGGGCCGTCGCGCACGTAGAGATCGGCGCGCACGTGTCGGGGGCGATGGCCTCGTTCTTCGTCAAGGACGACGGCGTCGGGTTCGACGCGCGGCATGCGAGCCAGATGTTCGGCGTCTTCCAGCGCCTGCATCGCGTCGACGAGTTCGAGGGCACGGGCATCGGGCTCGCGATCGTCAAGCGCATCGTGAGCCGCCACGGCGGCGAGGTGTCCGCCGAGGGGGGCGTCGGCGAGGGGGCGACGCTGCGCTTCACGCTGCCGATCGCCAAGGGCGGGGCGATCGCGTGATCGACGCCCGGCCCGGCTAGATTTCGTGGGTCGCAGACGAACCCACCGACGCTGGCTGCCCGTCGAGTCTCTCCGCAACTGCCCGAGCCTCTCGCGCGCGAGTCCTGGGCTTGCCGAGCGAGCGACACGGCCTGCTGGGGCGCCGACCGTCATCGTGCTCGATGCGAGGCGCGCGACCTGGCCGCAGACCACGCGCCCGGCGTGCGCTTCGGCGTCGATGCGCTGGCTGCGCCCCCAGCGTTCGGGTCGCGCGCGGCGGAGCTCGCGACAGGCTGGGTGACGGGGAGCGGGCCGGCGCGGTGAGACCGAGGGGCGCTGGCGCCCTCAAGCCCGCGCCCTGCGCACCCTGCGCATCACCGCCCCGACGAGCTGCCGCTGCTCCTCGTGCCCGACCGCTCGGCCGACCGTGAGGAACGCGAGCGCGAACGCGATCCCGCCCGCCGTCACCGGCAGGAGCCCGCCGACGTGCGGGAGTCGTGGCAGGCTCGTGGCCGCAGCCGCGGCGTAGAACGCGACGAGCGCGGCGACGATCGACGCAATGGCGCTCTTGAGGGCGCTCTTGGCGACGTCTCGCGCGTGCAGATCGGGCAGCAGCCGCCGCAGCGCGACGAGCAGGAGCGCCATCTGCACGAACGACGAGCCGGTGACTGCCCAGGAGATGCCGACGTGGCCGAGCGTGCCTCTGAGCGAGAGGGCGATCGCGATGAAGGCCATGAGGTCGAGGCCGCTGATGAGCACGGGCGTGCGCGTATTGCCGAGCGCGTAGAAGACCGGGACGACCTGCCGCACGACGGCGACGAGCACCACGCCGAGCGCCTGGACCCACAACGCCCTGGTGGTGCCCTCGACGCTGGCGGCGTCGAAGGCGCCGCGCGCGAAGGCGCCGATCACGATCGGCCTCGCGAGCGCGACCAGGAGCGCCGTGGCGGGGAGGGCGACGAACAGCGCGAGCCGCAGCGCGTGGGCAGCGGTCTTGGCGACCTCGCGGCGATCGCCCCGCGCGACCAGCGACGCGAGCGAGGGGAGCGTCGCGGTGGCGAGCGCGAGCGAGAAGACCCCCTGCGGGAAGTCGCAGAGGCGCTGGGCGTAGTAAAAGTAGCTGTTCGCCCCCTCGCCGCACTCCGACAAGAAGCGCCGCGAGAGCACCAGATCGATCTCGTAGATCATCAGCCCGAGCGTCATCGGCAGGATGCGCCGCACGACCTCGCGCACGTCGTCGTCACGCACGTCGATCCGGAGCGCGCCGCCGAAGCCCGCGCGACGCAGCTCCGGTAGCTGCGCCAGGACCTGCAGCGCGCCGCCGACCAGCGCGCCGACGGCGAGCGCGAGGATCGGATCGACGCCGCGCGCGACGAACAGCGGCGGCAGCGCGAGGGCGCACGCGATCATCGCGACGTTGAGCAGCCCCGGCGCGAAGGCCGCGACGGCGAAGCGTCGGCGCGTCTGCAAGGCGCCCGCGCCGAGCGCGGCGAGCCCCATGAAGAGCAGGTACGGAAAGACCACGCGCGTGATCGCGACCGTCTTGTCGAACGCCCCTGCGCGCGCGTGGAACCCCGCGGCGAAGAGCTCGCAGAGCCAAGGCGCGCCGGCGACGCCGAGCGCGCTCGTCGCGATCAGGACGATCCACATGGCGCCGCGCAGCTTCGCGTACAGCGCCTCTGCGGCGCGCGGGCCCCGACGCTCCTCGACCTGCGCCAGCACCGGGACGAAGCTCGCCGACAGTGCCCCCTCGGCGAGCAGCTGGCGCAGCGCGTTCGGGATCGTGAAGGCGACGAAGAAGAGATCGGTCTCCCCGCGCGGAAAGAGCGCCGCGAAGACCAGATCTCGGGCGAGCCCGAGCACGCGCGACAGGAGCGTGCCGAGGCCGACCACGCCCGCGCGCTTCGCGATCGCCCTGCGATCGCGGGAGGCATCCGAGGTCGGCTCGAGGGGCGCCTCGCTCGTCGGCGGCGTGGCGCCGGCCCCCTCCTCGCTGGGGCGATCGGTCGTCGCCGGCTTGGCCATCACGCCTTTGCTACACGGCTTACGCGTGCGAGCCGAAGAAAACGGAGCCGTTCTCTCGAACCCTCCCCTGAGCGCCGCCGTGGCGGCGCGATTTGGGGAGGGCGCGTCGCGCGCAGCGGTCGCCCGCAGCGGCGCGCGCAGGCCGAAGGCCGAGCACGCCCGAGGACGACCGCGAGCACGACGCGGGGCGGGGCAGCCCTCTCTCGGCGTTCGTCACGGACGCGTGATCACGCGCGTGCCGGGGTTCGCGTCGGTGGCCCAGACCGCGTGCCAGCCCTCGGGGAGCTTCGGCTCGGTCCAGAAGAACAGGCGCTTGGCGTCGAGGGGCGAGAGGTTCACGCAGCCGTGCGAGCGGACGTGGCCGTAGTCGCCGTGCCAGAAGGCGCCGTGCAGGGCGTAGGACGTGTGGAAGTACTGGATGTAGGGGACGTCCTCGATGCTGTAGAGCTCACCCGCGGTGTCGCCGTCCATCGTCGCGGCGACGTGCTTCTCGCGCACGCGGAAGCTCCCCTGCACCGTCGCGAACTTCCCCTTCTCGTTGGTGCCGTCGCGCCCCGTCGACACGAGCGTCGCGAACACCGGCTTGTCCCCCTCGTACGCGACGAGCCACTGCCCCTTGATCGAGACGTCGATCCACTTCTCGCCCGGCTTGAGATCGGCCGGCGGCGCGGACGCCTCGACCTTGGTCACGTCCGACGCACGAACCCAGCGCGCGTCGGCGGTCGGCAGCCACGTGATGCCCGCCTGCTTGACCTCGTGGAAGCCCGGCGCCGTCGCAGCGAGCAGCTTCACGGGCGTCTGGCGCTTGAGGCGGTCCTTGGCGGGCTTGAAAGACTTCTCGTCCTTCGATTCGAAGAGCGGCGCGTCCTTCAGCGTGAAGGCGATCGGCAGCTGCCAGTCGGCGTTGAGCTCGACCCCCTTGAACTCGGAGGCCTTGATCATGCTCACCGAGTCGGCAGGCGCGACCAGCCCCATGGTCGTGCGGTGCCAGGTGCGGCCAGCCCACGCGAAGGTGCGATCGATCGCGATCGCGAACCCCTTGGCCATGCGGCGCGCGACGATCCCTTCCCCCTCGACCGTGTCCTTGAGCGAGATCTCCCCTTTGCCGGCGTCGCGCTCCCACCACGCTCCGGCGTCGACGGCCTCGGTCGCTGCGTCGAGCTCGTCGGCAGAGCCCGCGTCGATCGCCTCGGCCTCGGGCTTGTAGGCGGCCGTGTCGCCCTCGCCGTAGGGGGAATCGTCGTCGGCCTTCGGCTTGGCCTTCTTCGGCTGAGGCTTCAGCCACGGCTCCTTCTCGAGCCACTGCTCGCGCGTCGGGACCTTGCGGTAGAGCGGGGCGCCGTTGCGCCAGTTGAACGCGTACTTGTACGGCAGCAGATCGTCGAAGTGCGGCGGCGCGGTGGCGAGGCGCACGGTCGGCGCCTCGAGGTTGAGCGACCCGCCGCCTCGATCGAGGCACACGTAGCCGCGCGGCTCTACGGCGACCCAACCTTCTTTGCAGGACGTCGTTCGGATCCGCTTCACCGGCTCGCCGCTGACGGCGCCGGCGATGGCGACCTTGCCGCCGGCGCGCAGATAGCCGAGGCGCGTCGATTCGAAGTCGGGCCTCTCGAAGACGAACGTCATGAAGTGCGCGGCGCCGAGCAGCGGCCCCTTGGGCTTGTCGTCGACGCCGGCCTCGTCGACGAAGGCGTCGGCCGGAATCGCGACGAGGTTGTTGCTCCCGCCGTCGCTGGGATCGACGAGGCCGTTGGCGATCGGGGGTGGCGTGAGGTTCGCGCCGCCCGCGCTGTGCGGCACCGCCGTGATGCCGCCAGGCTGCGGCGGATCGCCGGCCTTGCCGCACGCCGCGAGCACGCCATAGAGGGCGCCTGCGGCGACGATGAGGCCGAGGGCGGGCGCGAAGAGCGAGGGGCGCCGCGGGGTGGTCTGCGCCGAGCGCGCCGCGCGCGTTGCCCGGTCGGGTGCGGCGGCGGCGGGGCGATTCCTCTTGGGTGTCGGCACGAGCTCCTCTCGCTCTCTCGAGGCGTCGCGCGCGGCGCGCCTCGGCAGGCGCTTAGCTCGGGTTGCGAGGGGCGGGCCAGTTCTCGGCCCGCCGACGTCGCGTGCGCGCGGCCCGTTCTAGCCCCGCCGCTCGACCACGCAAGCGCCCCGGCTGCAGGCGGGGCCAGCGACGCAACCCCCTGCTACGGCAGGGAATTCACGCTGAGCCGGTCGGTCGGCGGCGACCGCCGTCGCGTGGCGTCGGGAGGGTGCCCGCGGCCACGCGAGAGCGGCCGTTCGGACACGGCGGCGGCTCGACCGTGGCGCCTTCCAGCTCGACCGCGCCGCGCGTGAGGGGCGACCATGCGGCATGCCCGAGTCGGAGAGCGCGATCGTCGTCGAGCGGCGGATCGCCGCGCCCGCGCCGCTCGTCTGGGCGCTGGTCGCCGACACCAACCGGTTCGACCGAGCCTCGGGGCTCGTGGCGGGCAGCTACGCAATCGAGCCGGTGGCCGACGGGCGAGGCCGCACCTCGCGCGAGCTCGTGGCGCGCGCGCGGCAATCGGGCTTCGAGCTGCGGTGGATCGAGCCCCCCTACGAGTGGGTCGAAGGGGAGTTCGTGCGCGGCGAGCGGCGCTTTCTCCAAGGGCCGCTGCGCGCCGGCGGCCTCGAGGTGCAGCTCCGGCCCGACGGTCCGGCCGCGACGATCGTCCGCGCGCGTGCGTGGGTCGACGGTGGGGGCGTGCTCGGCGCCGTCGCGAAGACGATCGCGCGCTCGAAGTTCAAGGCCTCGCTCGGCGCCTACCTCGAGAGCGTGGATCGCCTCCTCGGCGCCAAGCCGATCGCCGTCGACGCCGCCGCCGAGCCGCCGTCGGTCGCCGCCGCGCGCGCGCTGGTCGCGAGCGAGGCGAGCGAGATCACGTCGGGACGTCGCGGCGCCATCGACGAGGCCACCTTCGAGCACCGCGCGCGCCGCTTCGCCAATCGCGACCTGCCCGAGGAGGTGCGGCGCAGGATCCTCGAGCACCTGCGGCATCGCCCGGACGAGGAGCTCGCCGCGATCCGCCCCTTCGAGCTCGCGCGCGCGTGGGGGCTCGATCGACGCGAGGTGCTGCGCGGCTTTCTGCACGCGGCGCGCGCGGGGCTCGTCGAGCTGCGCTGGCAGATCCTCTGCCCGACGTGCCGCGTCGGCACCGCGACGGCCGACGCGCTCGCGTTCGTCAAGCCCAAGGCCCACTGCGAGACGTGCGAGATCACCTACGACTGCGACTTCGGCGAGCACGTCGAGGCGATCTTCCGCGTGCACCCGGCGCTCCGGCGGGTCGAGGTCGGCACCTACTGCGCGAGCTCGCCCTGGTTCCGGCCGCACGTGTTCGCGCAGCTCGGCGGCGCGCCCGGCGAGGCGCGGGCGGTCGAGTGCCACCTGCCGGCCGGCGGGATGCTGGTGCGGACGCTGAAGGGGGGGCGCCGCGCCACGTTCGACGTGCCGCGCACGCCGCCTCGGCGCGTCGCGGTCCGCGTCGGCGCCTCGGGTGCCCCCGAGGTCGAGCTCGAGGGGGCGGCCGGCGCGAGGACGAACCTCGTGGTGCGCAACGACGGCGAGGCGCCGGCGGTCGTGCTCTTCGAGCGCACCGGCTGGCACGCCGACATCGTCCTCGGGAGCGTGATCGCGAGCCTGCCCGACTTCCTCGATCTGTTCGCCACCGAGGCGCCGGCGGCCGGGGTCGAGCTGCGCGTCTCTGCGCTGACGCTGCTCTTCTCGGATCTCACGGGCTCCACTGCCCTCTACGAGCGCATCGGCGACGCGCGCGCCTTTGCGGTCGTCGGCGAGCACTTCTCCGACATGACACGCGCGGTCGGCGCGCACGAGGGGGCGATCGTCAAGACGATGGGCGACGCCGTGATGGCCGACTTCGCCTCGCCGGCGCCCGCGCTGCGCGCCGCCCTGCAGATGATCCGCGAGTGCGTGCGGGCGCACGGCGAGCTCGGCCTGCGGGTGAAGATCGGCCTGCATGAAGGGGCGTGCCTCGCGGTGCGCGCCAACGAGCGGCTCGACTTCTTCGGCACCACCGTCAACATCGCGGCGCGCCTCCAGGCGCTGGCCCATGGCAGCGAGATCGTCGTCGAGCGGGAGCTGCTCGAGCACCCCGACGTGGCGCGGCTGGTGGCGGACGAGCGGCTCGAGGTCGTCTGCTTCGAGGCGTCGCTCAAGGGGATCGGCGAGGTGCAGCAGCTGGCGAGGCTGACGCTGCCGGCGCACAATGGGGCTTGAGACAGGCCCGCTTGCGTACCCGGCGCGCGAGGGCCGAAGGGCGCGCCGCCGTCGTCGGCTGCCCGACCGAGCGTGCCGATGGCGCACGACGTCTCTCGGGACGCGCGCCACCGTGACAACGGCACCCGTGTCGATCGGTTCACGAGTCCTGCGAATTCCATGAGGACGAGGCAAATGGCGCGACAGCCCAACCGTGCACGCTTGTTGCAAAGTCGAACCGTGATGCGCCCCCTCCGCTCCGCCACGCTCCTCGCGCTGTCGTTCACGAGCCTGGTCGCCGTCCCTCGCGCTGCGCACGGGAGCGACGAAGCGGCCGCGCCGGCCTCGGCCGAGGCGAGCTGCGACGGCTGGTTCTGCGGGGGGACGGACGCGGCCCCGGCGCCGGTCGACGGCGAAGATAAGGCCGGC
Source organism: Myxococcales bacterium (assembly GCA_021783935.1). Lineage (GTDB taxonomy): Bacteria > Myxococcota_A > Polyangia > Polyangiales > JADJMO01 > CAIXWQ01. Next base: position 14,457 of record JAJXTK010000040.1, read on the forward strand.
CTCAAGGGCGAGGCGGGGACGGTCACGCTCCCCGGCGGCATCGAGATCCCGGGGCGAGTGCTGGAGCTGGTGCCGGGCGATCACGTGACGCTGCAGCTCGCCGACGGCAGCGATCGGTCGATCCCGTGGCTCGGCGTCCTGCAGATCAAGCTCTCGGCGCGCATCGTGATCGGTGGCGGCGCCGTGAGCACGTCGCCCCCGGCGCCCACTGCGGCTCCCGCTACGCCGGCGCCCGTCCCCGCGGCTGCCCCGCCGCCGGTTCGCATCTACACCTCGCCTGCGCCGGTCATCGATCGGCCGCGGCCGCGTCGGGCGCGCCACGTGAAGCCGCCGTTCGAGCCCGCGATCACCCTCGGCGGCCGCTTTTCGCTCGTTTCGCCCACCGACTCGACGCGCTCGATCATCGGCGACGGCGGCGCAATCGAGGTGCAGCTCGGCTACCGCTTCTCGCCGTATTGGCGGGTGTACGGCGCGCTCGAGCGCGCGAACTTCGGCGCACCGACCAGCGGCTTCTACGCCGACAGCGCCACCAGCACCTTCGTCGGGGCCGGGCTCGAGGTGAACCTCGCTCCCTATGCGACCATCGGCTACCTCTTCGACGTCGCCTTCGGCTACCGCACGCTCGACGTGCCGTCGTCCTTCTCGGGGACCAACGGCATGGGGTCGGGCAACACGACCTACAGCGGCTTCGAGCCGCTGCGTCTGAGCACCGGCATCGCCTTCCCCGTCGCGCGCGGCCTGCGGATGGATCTCCTGGTCTTCGCGGATCTCGGCGCCTTCTCCGGCGCGCAGGGGCAGAATTCGCTCTGCGCGACGAGCTCCTATGGCTACTCGACCGCGTGCGGCGGCTCGTCGTCCTCGTCGAGCACGAACCAGACGTACGAGACGCTCGGCGTGGCGCTCGGCGGGCACTTCGAGCTGTGACTCAGCCGCCGCGCGCGATGCCGTGCTCGCGCAGCACCCGCTCGTAGTCGCGGCGCGCCTGCTCCGCGATCTCGGCGAGCTGCGCCTCCACGCGCTCGAGGCCGATCTCGTGCGCCACGCGGTCGTTGGTCTCGGCGATGCGCTCGTAGAGCGGCGTCTTGGGGCTGGGGTGATCGCGCACGAACGCGAGGACGTCGCGCGGATCGACGTAGCGCGCGTCCGCCTCGCGCCCGGCGTAGACCTCCGCGAGGGTGTCGAGGCGCACCCATTGGATGGTCGGATCGGGGGCGCGCCGGAAGAGCGGGATGAGCGCGAAGGGGTTGCGATCGGAGTAGGCGAGCCGCGGGTGGAGCGCCGCGAAGGCGAGCGCGGTGGGCCCGCCGCGACGCGCGTGCCCGAGCGCCGTGAGCCGGTCGACGAAGCGCACCCACGCCTCGGGCGCGACCTCGAGCGCCGGGAAGATCACCTGCGCGACCACCTGCTTCGGATCGTCGGCGACGAGGCGCAGGCGCTCGACGAGCGCGTCGGTGGAGCGCGAGTCGGCCCAGTGCACGTAGCGCGACGTCTCCCCTGCCGCGCGGCCACCTCTGGCGAAGGGGCAGAAGGCGTGCCGCTCGATGAGCTCGTGAAGGTACCGATCGTTGGCGCCAAGCGCGACGGCCTCGATCGCGCGCGCCGTCTCCTCGTCGATCGCCGGGAGCGGCGCGGCCGGCAGCTCTATCGCTTCGCTCGCGGTCATGCCCGAGCGTAGCGCGTCTCTCAGAGCCGCTCGGCGATCTTCTCGGCCGCGCGCGTGGCCATGGCCATGATCGTGATCTGCGGGTTGACGCCGATCGGGCCCGGCACCGTCGAGCCGTCGACCACGTACAGGTCGCGCACGTCGTGGGTCTGGTGGTCGAGCCCGACCACGCTCGTCCGCGGGTCGAGCCCCATCTTGCAAGTGCCGAGCGGGTGGTAGGCGAGCCACGGCACGTCGGCGGGGCGGAGCGTCGCGCGCCGGAAGCGATCGAGGCCAGCGGCGTCGTCGAAGGGGCGCGCACCGAGCACCGGCGGGTAGAGGCGCTTGGCGCCGGCCGCGAGGCACATCTCGCCGGTGCGCACCATGGCCGTGTGGATGCGATCGACGTCGGCCTGCGCGACGTTGTACGTGATCATCGGGTAGCCGGCGACGTCGCGCCAGACGCGGCCGTTGCGGCTGGCGTCAGAGAGCAAGAGCGCGAAGGAGGCGGTGCGATCGGCGTGCTCCATCGCCTCCATCAAGCGGCTGCCGGTGAGCGGGAACTCGAGCGCGGTGACGTTCTTGTCGGGCAGGCCGGTCAGGATCAAGATCCCCTCGCGCAGGAACTGATCGACGCCGTAGCCCTGCGGCACGAACCGGTGGCCGTGGATCTCCTCGTCGAACAGCGCGGTGAACCCGGTGCCCGGGTGGATCGTCAGGTTGCGGCCGACCTCGCCGCTCCGGTTGCAGATCCCTTGCTTCAGCAGCAGCAGCGGCGTCGGCACCGCCCCGCCCGCGAGCACCACCGCGCGCGCCCGCACGCGCAGCCGCGCGCCCGCCTTGGTGGTCGCGAGCACGCCGGT